>CAMFIX010000294.1 GCA_945952425.1 uncultured Pseudorhodobacter sp.
GGGTATTCCTCGGCGATGAAGGCGGTGGTGATGTTGCCGGAGGTAAACCGCGGGTGGTCCATGACGGCGGCCACGAAGGGCAGGTTGTGGCCGATGCCTTCCACTTCAAAGGTATCCAGCGCGAGGCGCATCTCCTCGATGGCCGCGGCGCGGGTGGGGCCCCAGGTGCAGAGTTTCGCGATCATCGGGTCGTAGAACATGCTGATCTCGCCGCCCTCGGTGACGCCGGTGTCGTTGCGGACGATGCCTTCCGCCGTGGGGCCCTCCACCGGCGGACGATAGCGGGTCAGGCGGCCGATGGACGGCAGGAACTTGCGGTAGGGGTCTTCGGCATAGAGGCGGCTTTCCATCGCCCAGCCGTGGATTTTCACGTCGGCCTGGGTGAAGGAGAGCGGCTCGCCATAGGCCACGCGGATCATCTGCTCGACCAGGTCGATGCCGGTGATGAGCTCGGTGACGGGGTGTTCGACCTGGAGCCGCGTGTTCATCTCGAGGAAATAGAAGTTGCGGTTGCCGTCCACGATGAACTCGACGGTGCCGGCGGAGGTATAGCCGACCGCCTTCGCCAAGGCGCAGGCCTGTTCGCCCATCGCCTTGCGGGTCGCGGGGTCGAGGAAGGGCGAGGGGGCCTCTTCGATGACCTTCTGGTTGCGGCGTTGGATCGAGCATTCGCGCTCGTTCAGGTAGAGCGTGTTCCCGTGCTTGTCGGCCAGCACCTGGATTTCGATGTGGCGGGGTTGGGTGACGAACTTCTCGATGAAGATGCGGTCGTCGCCGAAACTGGCCTTGGCCTCGTTGCGCGAGCTGTCGAAGCCCTCGCGCGCCTCGGCGTCGTTCCAGGCGATGCGCATCCCCTTGCCGCCGCCGCCCGCGGAGGCCTTGATCATCACCGGATAGCCGATCTCGGCGGAGATTTTCGCGGCCTCGTCCGGCGTCTCGATCAGGCCCATGTAGCCGGGGACGGTCGAGACCTGGGCGGCTTGCGCCAGCTTTTTCGAGGTGATCTTGTCGCCCATCGCCTCGATGGCACTGGACGGCGGGCCGATGAAGACGACGCCCTCGGCCTCCAAGGCGGCCGCGAAGGCGCGGTTTTCGGACAGGAAACCATAGCCCGGATGCACGGCCTCGGCCCCGGTTTGGCGGATCGCGTCGAGGATTTTCTCGATGACGATATAGCTTTGGGCGGCGGGGGAGGGCCCGATATGGACGGCCTCGTCGGCCATCTTCACATGCAGCGCGTTGCGGTCGGCGTCGGAATAGACGGCAACGGTCTGGATGCCCATCTTCTTCGCGGTCTTGATGACGCGGCATGCTACCTCGCCCAGGTTGGTGAACAGGCTGTTCGTGAACATCTTGGGCCGAACAGTGAGCGTGCAAGGGAGGATATTGTCGGGCGTGTTCCACGGGTTCGTCAGCCGCTTGTGGCGCAGGCTGGCGAAGGCGCGGGCGACCCTTCGCCTTGTGGAATGCGGCATGATGACCTCGTCGATGAAGCCCTTTTCGGCCGCCACGAAGGGGTTGGCGAAGCGCGCCTCGTAATCGGCCTGGCGCTGCGCGATCTTCTCGCGGTCGCCGAGTTCCGAGCGATAGAGGATTTCGACCGCCCCCTTGGCGCCCATCACCGCGATCTCGGCGGTCGGCCAGGCATAGTTGAAATCGCCGCGCAGGTGCTTGGAGGCCATCACGTCATAGGCCCCGCCATAGGCCTTGCGGGTGATGACGGTCACCTTGGGCACCGTCGCCTCGCCATAGGCGAAGAGCAGTTTCGCGCCGTGCTTGATGACCCCGCCGTATTCCTGCGTCACGCCGGGCAGGAAGCCGGGCACGTCGACGAAGGTCAGGATCGGGATTTCGAACGCATCGCAGAACCGCACGAAACGGGCAGCCTTGCGGCTGGCGTCGATGTCCAGGCAGCCCGCCAGCACCATCGGCTGGTTGGCGACGACGCCGACCGTCTGGCCCTCGATCCGGATGAAGCCGGTGACGATATTGGCGGCGTAATCCTTCTGGACCTCGAAGAAATCGCCCTCGTCGGCGGTCTTGAGGATCAGCTCTTTCATGTCGTAGGGCTGGTTCGGATTGTCGGGGATCAGCGTGTCGAGGCTTTGCTCGATGCGGGCCGGGTCGTCGAAGAAGGGGCGGACCGGGGCCTTTTCGCGGTTGTTCAAGGGCAGGAAGTCGAAGAGCCGCCGCGCCTCGGCCAGGGTTTCCACGTCGTTCTCGAAGGCGCCATCGGCGACCGAAGACTTGCGGGTATGGGTCGAGGCGCCGCCGAGCTCTTCGGCCGTCACGACCTCGTTCGTCACGGTTTTCACCACGTCGGGGCCGGTGACGAACATGTAGGAACTGTCCTTCACCATGAAGATGAAGTCGGTCATCGCGGGGGAATAGACCGCGCCCCCCGCGCAGGGGCCCATGATGAGCGAGATTTGCGGAACGACGCCGCTTGCCATGATGTTGCGCTGGAAGACCTCGGCGTAACCGGCCAGCGAGGCGACGCCCTCCTGGATGCGCGCCCCGCCCGAGTCGTTGATGCCGATGACCGGGGCGCCGTTCTGGATCGCCATATCCATGATCTTGCAGATCTTCTGGGCATGGGTCTCGGAGAGCGAGCCGCCGAAGACCGTGAAGTCCTGGCTGAAGACATAGACCTGCCTTCCGTTGATCGTGCCCCAGCCGGTCACCACGCCGTCGCCCGCGGGGCGCTCTGCCTCCATGCCGAAATCGGTGCAGCGATGGGCCATGAACATGTCGAACTCTTCGAACGAGCCCTCGTCGAGGAGCAGCTCGACGCGTTCCCGCGCGGTCAGCTTGCCCTTGGCGTGCTGCGCGTCGATGCGGCGTTGGCCGCCCCCCTGGCGCGCGGCCTCGCGGCGGTTCTCCAGCTCTTGCAACACGTCCTTCATGCGTCCCCCCATCTTTCCCCTCGCCTTATTGTAATTTTCTTTCGCATGTCTCGGGCTTTCGTGCCAAAAAGCAAATCAGCTAACTTTGCAGATTCGCAAGATGACCAGAAACAAGCTCTTCTCCGGCCAGACGATACGAGCCCTGCGGGGCGATGCAAGGATGACGCAGGCCGAGCTGGCCGGAAAGCTGGACATATCGGCCAGCTATCTGAACCAGATCGAGCAGAACCAGCGGCCCTTGTCGGCCAATGTGCTGATCGCCTTGTCCCGCGTGTTCCGGGTGGATGTGGCGGCCTTCTCCGACGATGTGCAGGACCGGCTGCTCTATGACCTGAAGGATGCCCTGTCCGACCCGGCTTTCGGCGGGGTGGAGGCCCCGAGCGCCGAGGTGAAATCCGTGGCCCAGAACGCCCCGACCGTCGCCCGCGCGCTGATCCGGCTGCAGGGCGCGCATCGGGCGACGCTGGACCGTTACATGGCGCTGGACCAGGGCGCGGGCGACCAGAACCTGCCCTATGACGAGGTGCGCGACTATTTCCACTCGATCGGCAATTACGTCGATGCGCTGGACACCGCGGCCGAGAGCCTGTCGGAGGCCCTGCCCATCGCGGGCGCCGAAAGCCACGAGCGGATCAAGGCGCGGCTGGTGCAACGGCATGGCGTGCAGGTCGCCTATGACCGTGGGCTCGACCTGCGCAAACCGATCCGCCGCTTTGACCGCAGCGCCGGGGTGGTGACGGTGGACGGGTTCGCCGACCGCCCGACCCAGACCTTCGCGCTGGCCCATCAACTGGCCTTGCTGGCGGCCGGGGGGCAGATCGAGGCCATCGCCCGGGGGGCGGGCTTTCGCAGCCCCGACGCGGTGGCGGTGGCGCGGGTGGCCCTGGCCAACCATTTCGCGGGCGCATTGGTTCTGCCCTATGGGCGCTTTCTGCAGGCGGCGGGCAGCTTGCGGCATGACATCGTGGCGCTGGCGGCGAGTTTCGGGGCGAGCCTCGAACAGGTCTGTCACCGGCTTTCCACCATGCAGCGCCCGGGGATGGAGGGGGTGCCCTTCTACTTCCTGCGGGTCGACCGGGCGGGGAACATCACGAAAAGGCACTCCGCCACCCGCTTCCAGTTCGCGCGCTATGGCGGGGCCTGCCCCTTGTGGAACGTGCACGAGGCCTTCGAGACGCCCGACCGCCTGCTGACCCAGGTGGCCGAGATGCCGGACGGGCTGCGCTATCTCTCGATGGCGGTGGCGATCACCAAGCGCGGGGCGGTCGCGGGGGCGCCGGTGCGGCGCTATGCCTTGGGGCTGGGCTGCGAGATCGCCTATGCCGACCGGGTGGTCTTTGCCGATGGGCTGGATGTGAAGAAGGGGGCGGCGGCGCGGATCGGGACGTCGTGCCGGTTGTGCGACCGGAGCGATTGCGCGCAACGCGCCTTCCCCCCGGTCGGCAGCCGGTTGTCCATCGACCCCGACCTGCGGCGCGATGTGCCTTACGAGCATGGTCAGGGGTGATCGCCCCCACCCCAAGCCCCGGGCAAGGGCCCGGGACGGGGCGGCGGCGCGCCAGGGGCCAGGGCCCCCGGCGGTCTCTTGCGGATCGGGCAGGGGAAAGCGGTTGCCGAGCCCAGGCGCCCCCGGTTCCGCCAGACCCGCCGCAGGCGAGCGGCCGCGCCGTGCCGGGCGCTTGCCCGGCGCTTGGCGGGGGCGCTTTGCTAAAGCCGGACCTCGGTTTCCGGGTCGAAGAGGTGGACCC
>CAMFIX010000295.1 GCA_945952425.1 uncultured Pseudorhodobacter sp.
GCCCTGGAGCGGGCGGTGGGCGGCTGCCGCGACCATCTGCGCGACCGCGTGCTGCCCTTGCAGGACCAGCTGAAGTCCATCGAACGCGCGGCCCGGCGCTTTGGCAGCGCCCGCCCGGCGCCAGAGATCGCCCGCGCCGCGGCCGAGGTCGCACGGGTGGCGGGCGATTTCGCGCGCGCCTGCGGGGCGGTCAGCTGGGATCAGGATTACGAGGCCGTCCGCGGTGCCATCGCCGCGCGGACCGACAAGGCCGGGCTGATGGTGGACGATGCCGCCGCCCGGCTGATGCGCGCCGCCAAGACCTATGAAGACAGCGCCCAGCGCGCCGCCGACTGGCAGGCGCTGATCCGCCCCGAGGGCCACAGGCTCAGCCAGATCGTCTCGGCGCTGCCCGACTACCGCGCGCGGTTCTGGCACAAATTCAAGATGTTCCAAAGCTTCGACATCGAGGCGCTGAAGCTGGAAGGCATCGAGGAGATCGACCGCACCAAGCGGCTTGCCGTGCTGCAGCAGGCGGTGCGCCAGACCGAGGCGATTGCCGAACATCGGCCGGATTGACGCCTCCCCACTGCCTAACAATTGTTTCGAATTTAAGGGATTGATTTTGACCCTTGGGGCCCGCAGACAGGCTCGGCGAAACTGTTTGGGCCGCCGAGAGGGGGCCACGAAAGGAACCTGAATGCTGAAGACCCTGACCCTTGCGGGCCTCTTGGCCCTGGGCCTGGCCTTGCCCTCCGGGGCTGCCACCTACAACATCGCCTTCGACGACAGCTCCAACGGGGTGGGCATCGACTGGACCGGCTCTTTCGAGGCGCCGAGCCTTGGCGGCCTGGTCACGAATTTCGTCGCCACGATTGCGGGCGTGACCTATGACACGGGCTTCTTCATGGGCATGTATGGCGGCATCCTGGAGCCGACCTTCTTTGCCGCGACGATGGAGCTGAAGGGTGCCAGCTATGACCGGACCTTCTTCACCCCCAATGCGCCTGGGGCGACACAGCCCGGCCTGCTGATCGGCTCTTACGGGACGACCGGCAAGGATTGGGGCATCGGCGAATGCTATACCACCTCTTGCTCGGGCCTGCCCTCGACGGGAACCTATGTCATCACCGAGGCTTCGGTGCCGAGCGTTCCGCTGCCCGCGGGCCTGCCGCTTCTGGCGGGGGGCTTGGGCCTTCTGGGCCTGATGCGCCGCCGCAAGGCCTGAGACGACAAAGGCCCCGGAGCATCCCCGGGGCCTTGATCGTGGTGACCCCCGGGTGCTTCCCGGAGCCCTTTGCGTTACAGCGAGGCGTCCAGCGCGGCCAGGACCGCATCGCCCATCTGCGCGGTGGTGACCGGCGTGCCGCCCTCGGGGCCCATCAGGTCGGCGGTGCGCACGCCATCGGCCAGCACTTTCTCGACCGCCTTTTCGACCCGCGTCGCTTCCTCGCCCAGGTCGAAGGAATAGCGCAGCGCCATGGCGAAGCTGAGGATGCAGGCGATCGGGTTGGCCTTGCCCTGCCCGGCAATATCGGGGGCCGAACCGTGGACGGGCTCATACAGCGCCTTCGGCCGACCATTGGCCATCGGCGCGCCCAAGGAGGCCGAGGGCAACATGCCCAGGCTGCCGGTCAGCATCGCCGCCGCATCCGACAAAAGGTCGCCAAACAGGTTGTCCGTCACGATGACGTCGAACTGCTTGGGCCAGCGGCAGAGCTGCATGGCGCCCGCGTCGGCATACATGTGGCTAAGCTGGACGTCGGGATATTCCTTGTCGTGGATCTCCTGCACGACCTCGCGCCACAGCACGCCGGATTCCATCACATTGGCCTTCTCCATCGAGCAGACCTTGTTGCCCCGCTTGCGGGCCAGCTCGAAGGCCGAGCGCGCCACCCGGGCGATCTCGCTTTCGGTATAGCGCTGGGTGTTGATGCCCACCCGCTCATTCCCCTCGACGAAAATCCCGCGCGGCTCGCCGAAATAGACGCCGGAGGTCAGCTCGCGGACGATGACGATATCCAGGCCCGCGACGACCTCTTTCTTCAGCGAGGAGAAGTCGGCCAAAGCGTCGAAGCACTGCGCGGGGCGGAGGTTGGAATAAAGGTCCATCTCTTTCCGCAGGCGCAACAGCCCGCGCTCGGGCTTCAGCGAGAAGTCCAGCTTGTCGTATTTCGGCCCGCCGACAGCGCCCAAGAGCACGGCATCGACCGCTTGGGCCTTGGCCATCGTGGCATCGGTCAGGGGCGTGCCATGGGCGTCATAAGCGCAGCCGCCCACGAGGTCTTCGCTGACGTCGAAATGGATGCCGCGCTTGGCCCCCATCCAGCCGATGATCTTCTTCACTTCGCCCATGACTTCCGGGCCGATGCCGTCGCCGGCGAGGATGAGGATGGAAGGG
This sequence comes from uncultured Pseudorhodobacter sp., assembly GCA_945952425.1. Taxonomy (GTDB): domain Bacteria; phylum Pseudomonadota; class Alphaproteobacteria; order Rhodobacterales; family Rhodobacteraceae; genus Stagnihabitans. Next base: position 2,381 of record CAMFIX010000295.1, read on the forward strand.
TTGGCCATTGTCGCCTCCTGGAATTGGTCGGGCTTGGCCTAGCCTTGTGGCGGGCCGGGGTCAAGCACGCTTAGGAATTCGCGCGAGAGGTGGTCCAGCACGCGACGAATGCGCGGGGTCTGGCGCAGGGCTTCCGGCGCGGTCAGCCAGAGGGGCAAGGGCGGCAGCGACAGGAAGGCGGCCACCCGCTCCAGCCCCGGATCGCGCCCGCCGACCAGCTGCAAGGCGCCCCCGATCCCAAGGCCTGCGCGCATCAGCTGCAGGTAGACGACCTGGTCGTCGCAGCGCACCGGGAAATCGGCGCGCTTCAGGGGCACGCCCAGGAAATCCAGCATCCGCTGCACGAGGTCCGAGCGGTCCATCCCGATCAGGTCATGGGCGGCCAGGTCGGCCAGCGCCTGGGGTCGGCCGCGGCGGTCGAGATAGGCGGGGGCGGCGTAAAGCGCCATCGGCAGGTCGGCCAGGTGGCGGGCGAAGGTGCCCTCCTGGTCGGGGCGGAACATGCGCAGGGCGATGTCGGCCTCGCGGAAAAGCAGGTTCTCGGCCGTGTCCGAGGGGACGAGCTCGATCTCGATCCCGGGCTCGCTCTGGCGCAGACGGGCCAGCATCGGCGGCAGGACTTGGTGCGAGATGACGCAAGAGGCGGTCAGCCGCACCGTGCCCTGCAGCGTCTCTTGCCGCCCGGCCGCGACCAGCGCCAGCCGTGCCGCCGCCTCGCGCATCTGCCGCGCGGCGGGCAAGAGCGCCAGCGCCGTCTCGGTCGGCTGCAGGCCGCGGGCGGTGCGGGTGAAAAGCGGCGCCTGCAGCTGCGCCTCCAGCTCGGCCACATGGCGGCCAAGGGTGGGCTGCGTCAGCCGCAGCCCCCGCGCCGCGGCGGAAAGCGAGCCGCTTTCGGCGACGGCCAGGAACGAGCGCAAGAGGGTCCAGTCAGGCTCCATGCGATTACGTATAGGGGATGCGCAGATTTCGGCAATCCCCATGCGTGGATTTATGGGCGACAAGCGGGGCAACCGATGGAGGTGCAGATGACGAAGGTTCTGGTTCTGGGCGCGAACGGCAATTTCGGCAAGGCAGCGGCGCAGGCTTTCGCCGCCGCGGGGTGGGAGGTCGCCCGCTTTACCCGCGGGGGCGACATGACGACGGCGGCGCAAGGCGCCGCGGTGATCGTCAACGGGCTGAACCCGCCCGCCTATCACGATTGGGCGCGGATCATCCCCGCGATCACGGCCGAGGTCTCGGCGGCGGCGAAAGCCTCGGGCGCGCTGCTGATCGTGCCGGCCTCGGTCTATAACTACGGGGTGCAGCCGGGGGTCTGGGGCCCTGCGACGCCGCAAGTGCCCTGCAGCCGCAAGGGCGCGATCCGGGTCGAGATGGAGCGCGCCTATCGCAAGCTGGCCGATGAGGGCGTCAAGGTCGCCCTGCTGCGGGCGGGCGATTTCGTCGGCGCGGGGGCCGGCACCTTGTGGCGGATGGCGATGCTGAAGACGCCGGGCAAAGTGGTGGCCCTGGGCAAGGGGCGGCGGGCTTACGGCTATCTGCCCGACCTTGGGCGGCTTTGCGTCCGGCTGGCCGAGGCGCGCGACACGCTGCCCGCCTTCACCGACCTGCCCTTCGCGGGGTTTGCGCTTTCCGCCGAGGACATTCGCGACCGGCTGCAGGCCTTGACCGGCGTGCCGCATCGGCTGGGGCGCTTTCCCTGGATCGTGATGACCCTGGCCGCACCCGCCTGGGAGCTGGCGCGCGAGATGCGCGAGATGCGCTATCTTTACGACCACGACCACAGCCTGGACCCGGCGCCCGTGGCCAAGCTCTTCCCCGACTTCCGCGCGACGCCCCTGGACGTGGTGCTGCGCGAACACATGGAGCCTCAGGGCGCGATGGTCACCCAGACCGGGCGGTGAGTGGAGGCGGCGTCCAGCGTTTGCAGCAGGGGGTCGCCCGGCTTCGGCCAGACCACCCCGGCGCCGGTGACCTTCACCCCGGGCGACAGAAGGATCATGTCGCTGCGCAGCCCCTTGCCGGATTTCAGCCGCAACGTGTCCAACGGGTCAGGAGCGCCCGCGCTGGCCGGTTTGGGATCTTGCAGCCGGGCGATCAGGGTGCGGAGGGGGCCGGGCAGGCCGTCGCCGCGCTCGGGGTCGAGGTTCGGCATGCCGATGACGGCGAAAGGCGCCTGGGGCGGCGGCCCCAGCGTGCCATCCAGAAGGTGCAGCCAAAGCGCGGTCTCGTCGGCATTGCGGCGGCCGTTGCGAGCCTCGGGCC
>CAMFIX010000296.1 GCA_945952425.1 uncultured Pseudorhodobacter sp.
CATGGGCGAAACGGAGGGGATGCCATAGAGGCTCGCGAACTTGCCATGGGTGGCCGAGGCGCCGGCCGAGAGCCCGGGCTCTTGCGGATGACCGACGACGAGGGCCCCCAAGGAGCGCGCATAGGTCAGCGCCCGCGCCAGCGCCTTGGTGTTGGTCGAGACCTGGAAGACATCCGTAAAGGCCACGGCGCCCGCGTCCTTCAGGAAGCCGATCTCGGTCATCTCCTGACCGTCGCGGCCCTTGGTCAGGGCGGCCATGTGGCGGATGCGCACGACGGACTCCGCCGCGCGCCGCGTCACAAATTCCAGCGTCTCCGGTGTGTCGATGGCGGGCTTGGTGTCCGGCCTGGCGATGATCGTCGTCACCCCCCCCGCCGCCGCCGCCAGCCCCGCCGAGCGGAACGACTCCCGGTGCCGTTCCCCCGGCTCGCCGATCTTGACGCCCCAGTCGACGATCCCCGGCGCCAGGCAATGCCCGCCCGCGTCGACGAGTGTGGCTTTCGCCGGGGCGTCGCCGCCGATGGCCGTGATCGTCTCGCCCTCGACGGTCAACGACGAGAGATGCTCGCCGCCTTCGGGGTCGATCAGCAGGGCGTTGGTGAAGTGGAGGGTCATGGCGCGCCTTCTTGCAACTGGCGAACAAGGGCAAAGACCCTTGCGCCGTCTGTGATCCGTTCGAACCCCGGGGCGGTCTTGCCGCGCAGGGCCGAGAGAAGCCCGGGTTTCGCCGGGGCGAAATAGAGGCTGGACAGCCTGCGCCCTTGGATGAAGTCGAGGGGGAACGCCGGACGCAGAGGGAAGGACTGGACGCGGCGACCGAAAAGGCTCTGCGTTGCGATGATCGCCCGCGCGCCGGTCAAGGCATAAGAGCTGCGGCGACGGCGCAGGACCGAGGCGACGATCTCGATCGGCACGGTCTTGAAGACCACGACCAACACGATGACCCGCACATCCCACAACGGCGGAATCCCCATTTGCAGCCGGGCGATGAGGTATAGGAAAATTCCCAGCGCGATCATGCCTTGAACGATGGTCGCCAGTTGTGCCGCCGTGACATAGGGCCAGGCGTCCGGTCGGCCTTGCCAGAGGATCGTCTCTTGCGGGTTCAGGAGATCGTCCATCCCATCACCCCCAGATCGCAATCGCCGTGACCGCAAAGATCACCACCAGCGCCGCCATGGCGACCATGCCCCCCTTGCGGGCATCGGACATGGGCTTTTTCACGCCATAGCCCCCAGGGCCGCCTTGCCACGCTCGGCCCGCAGGTTCCGCGCCAGGAGGTCCATGCAGGCCATCCGCACCGCCACCCCCATCTCGACCTGCTCTTGAATGACGCTGCGGTTGATGTCGTCGGCGATCTCTCCGTCGATCTCCACCCCGCGGTTCATGGGCCCGGGGTGCATCACGATGGCATCCGGCGCGGCGTGGCTCAGCTTTTCCGCGTCCAGCCCGTAGCGGTGGTAATACTCGCGCTCCGAGGGGATGAAGCCGCCGTCCATCCGTTCCTTCTGCAGCCGCAGCATCATCACCACATCGGCGCCCTTCAAACCCTCGGCCATGTCGTCATAAAGCTCGCAGCCGAAGTCCTTGACCCCAGGCGGCATGAGCGTCGGCGGAGCGATCAGCCGCAGCCGGTTCTCCATCTTGCCCAGGAGGATCAGGTTGGACCGCGCCACGCGGCTGTGCGCGATGTCGCCGCAGATCGCAATCGTCAGCCGCTGCAGCCGCCCCTTCGCCCGGCGGATCGTCAGGGCGTCCAGAAGCGCCTGCGTCGGATGCTCATGCCGCCCGTCGCCCGCGTTCAGCACCGCGCAATTCACCTTCGAAGCCAGCAGGTTGACCGCCCCCGAAGACCCATGCCGCACCACCAGCAAATCGGGGCGCATCGCGTTCAGAGTCAAGGCGGTGTCGATCAGCGTCTCGCCCTTCTTCACGCTCGACTGGGCGACCGACATGTTCATCACATCCGCGCCCAGCCGCTTGCCCGCCAGCTCGAAACTGGCCTGCGTCCGGGTGGAGTTCTCGAAGAACATGTTGATCTGCGTCATCCCCGCCAGCACATCGGCCGATTTCACCGTGCGCCGGTTCAGATCGACATAGCGGTCGGCGAGGTCGAGCACCGTGGTGATCTCGGCCGGAGCCAGGTGGTCGATTCCCAGCAGGTGACGGGCGCGGAAGGTCATGGGGCTCTCCTTCGTTTGGCGGCTTATGCACCGAAGGTTGGGTCTTGGGAAGGGCGGTCGGCGTTTACCCGGGCTTAACCCTGTTGCGCCAAGTTTGGGGCAGGAGGTGACCATGGAACTCGTCGATGAATTCGCCGCCGTCCGGGCGGAAATCCAGCGGCTGGAGACGCGGGCCGAGGCTTTGCGCCAGGCGCTGCTGGAGCCGGGCGTGCGCCTGCGTTCGAACCGGAACGAGGTGGTCTTGCGCCATTCCACCCGCCGCAGCTTTCAGCGCGACCTGTTGCCGCCAGAGCTGTTGAACGCGCCGCGCTTCTGGAAGGAAAGCCGTTTGGTGACGGTCAGCGTCCGCCCGTTGGCGCCCGGGGACGAGGCCGACCTTTTCGGCGACCTGGCCGAAGAGGGCCCCACCCTGGTGGAGCCTTTCGATCCCTGACCTTCGTCCGATTTACTCCCCCCGGCCCATGCCCTAACCTCTGCCCATGGGAATCGACACCGACCTCATGGCCCCCGAAAACTGGGAGGCCGCCTTTGCCGCGCTGGACTGGCAGGTCGAGCTTGGGGTGACGGATTGGCTCGCCGATGCCCCGGTGGATCGCTATGCCCTGCCCGAACGCCTGGCGCAGGCGCCTGCCAAGGCCGCCGCCCCGGCCTTGACGCCTGTCGCCAGCGCCGATCCGGTCGCCGTGGCACGGGCCGCTGCAGAGGCCGCGCAAAGCCTCGACGCGCTCCGCGAGGCCATCACCGCCTATGACCATTGCGAGCTGAAGCGCGGCGCCAAGTCCACCGTCTTCGCCGATGGCAACGCCCGCGCCCGCGTGCTGATCCTGGGCGAGGCCCCCGGCCGCGACGAGGACATCGAAGGCCGCCCCTTCGTCGGCCGCGCGGGCCAGCTTCTGGACCGGATGTTCGCCGCCATCGGCCTGACCCGCAGCTCTCCGGACCCTGCCGGCAGCTTTTACATCACCAATGTCATGCCCTGGCGCCCCCCCGGCAACCGCGACCCCGAGCCCGCCGAAATCGCCATGATGCGCCCCTTCGTGGAGCGGCATATCGCGCTGGTCGATCCCGATCTGATCGTCCTGATGGGCAACACCCCCTGCAAGGCCCTTCTGAACCAGGCCGGCATCCTGCGCCTGCGCGGCACCTGGACGACGGCTCTGGGCAAGCCCGTGCTGCCGATGACCCATCCCGCTTACCTGCTGCGCCAACCCATCGCCAAGCGCGAGGCCTGGGCCGATTTGCTGTCGCTGAAGGCGCGGCTGGGATGAAAACCCGCCCGAGATCGACCCCTGTTCCTGTCAAGGCCCGCCATGTCCCAGACCCCCGAACGCCCCTTCATCCCCGTCCGCATCGCCGTGCTGACCGTTTCCGACACCCGGACCGCCGCCGATGACCGCTCGGGCGACACATTGGTCGAACGGCTGACCGGCGCCGGGCATCTGCTGGCCGCGCGCGGCATCGTGAAGGACGACCGCGCCGCCATCGCGGACCAGCTGCGGGCGTGGATCGCTGCGCCCGAGGTCGATGTGATCCTCTCGACCGGGGGAACCGGGCTGACCGGGCGCGATGTGACGGTCGAGGCGCATCGCGATGTCTATGAAAAAGAGATCGAGGCTTTCGGCACCGTCTTCACCCTTGTCTCGATGCAAAAGATCGGCACCTCTGCCGTGCAATCCCGCGCCACCGGCGGCGTCGCTGGTGGCAAATACCTGTTCGCGCTGCCCGGCTCTCCCGGCGCCTGCCGCGACGCCTGGGACGAAATCCTCGCCCCGCAGCTGGATTTCCGTCACCGCCCCTGCAATTTCGTCGAGATCATGCCGCGGTTGGACGAACATCTGCGCCGCAAGTAGCCGCGTTTGCGCTGGATCAAGGTCGGCGGGCGCAAAGTCCGGCATGTGGGACAAAACCCGCATGGAGCAGGATCATGTTCGAACGAATCAAGGCGATGATGGAACGCTGGGGCGAGCTGAAGGAGGTCGACCGCCTCTCCGATCACGAGCTCGACGACTTGGGGATGAGCCGCGAGCAGCTGCGCGCCTTTGTTCAGATGCCCCATGACGTGGGCGAAAGGGTGCGGCGGATGGCGGAGATCTTCGGCCTCTCGGCGGAAGAGCTGCAGATGAACCACGACCAATGGATCGACATCCTGTCGACCTGCGGCCAGTGCAAGCACCGGGGCGAATGCGCGCAGGTGCAGGCCAAGCGCGGGGCCGCGCCCGAGGAATGCGGCTTCTGCCTGAACGCCGAAACCTTCGCGGCAGAGGCCGCGCGCCCGGCCGCCTGACGGGTCAGGGTAGGGCGGGATCAATCCCGCCCTACACCGGCAGCCGCCGTTCCGCCATCGTCACCGTCGCGTTGTGGCGCAGATCGGCTGCGGAGAATCCCGTGCGGATCGTGAACGCCCCCGCCTCGACCCGCCAGCCGTCCTGCCAATAGGCAAAGGCACGGGGGGCCAGGT
>CAMFIX010000297.1 GCA_945952425.1 uncultured Pseudorhodobacter sp.
AAACGCAAATATCGGCGCGGTCGAGGCCATCCTCGGCGGGCCCCTTCGCGATGCCGCCAAGGTGAGGACATGACAGAGCTTCTCTTCCGCGCCGACCCCTATCTGACACGGGCCGAGGCCGAGGTCACCGGCCACACGCCCGAAGGGGGCGTGATGCTGGGGGCCTCGCTGTTCTACCCCACCGGGGGCGGGCAGCCGGGGGATTCGGGCTGGCTGGAATGGGGCGCGCATCGCATGGCGGTGGCGACGGCGGTCAAGCACGAGGGCGGGGTGGCTTTGGTGCCGGGCGATCTGACCGGTCTGCCGCCCATCGGCGTCAGGGTGACGCAGGTGCTGGACTGGGAGCGCCGGCACCGCCACATGCGGGTTCACACCGCGCTGCATCTTCTGTCGGTGGTCATCCCCTTGCCCGTCACGGGCGGCCAGATCGGCGCCGAGCGCGGGCGGCTGGATTTCGACATGCCCGAGCCGCCCGAGGATGTGGCCGAGATCGAGGACCGGCTGAACCGGCTGATCGACCAGGATCTGGCGGTGACCGAAAGCTGGATCACGGATGAAGAGCTCGCCGCCAATCCGGGGCTGGTCAAGACCATGTCGGTGCGGCCTCCGGTCGGGCAGGGGCGGGTGCGGCTGGTCAGGATCGGGACGCCCGAGTTGCAGATCGACCTGCAGCCCTGCGGCGGCACCCATGTGGCGCGGACAGCCGAGATCGGGCGGGTGGCGCTCGGCAAGATCGAGAAGAAGGGCCGCCAGAACCGCCGGGTGACGCTGGAATTGGTCTGAAGGGATAGCTTTGACCGGGGCATCGAGCCCCGGTCAAAGCTGGCTGCCGCGGTCACTGGCGGACGAGGCGGGTGCGGATGAACTGGTTGTTCGTCAGCTTGACGTCGGACTGGTTCAGGTTCACCCGGCCGAAGGCATCGGTGACGGTGGTGTTCCTGACCTCTCCATCGGCGTTGAAGAAGGCCAAGGCATCGTCGCCCGTCGCCTCGAAGTAGGAATTCTCGACCAGGTGGCCCTTGGTGGGCATCCCCAGCTCGCCGAATTGCGGGCCGCCGCCGGGCGAGGAGAGCGCCGGGATCTGTCCGTCGATGGGGGCCGGGCGCCGGACCTCGACCCCGTCCAGATGCACGTCGTTGAACCCGCAGCGCCAGATCCCGCGCGAGCGTTGCAGCCAGCGGACGTCCTTGAATTCGAAGTCATCCCCGCCGCAGAAGTGATAGGTGTTGGCCATGAACTTCGACTTGATCGCGATCAGGTCGCCCGGCGCCCAGTCGGGCATCGAGGGGCCGCCCTTCGCGGGCTTCAAGGGAAAGAGCCAGCGACCGGGATGGCCATCGACCGGCTGGGGGATGCAGAACATGAAGTAATTCTGGTTGGGATCGGCGAATTGCGGCCCGGTGGGGGTGTCGACCATCTTCTTCAGGAAGCGCCCCCAGGCGCCGGTGGCCTTGTCGACCGCCTGGCAGCCCGTGACGCCCTTGTAGGCCGCATCCATCAGCGTGTCGGGCTGGGGAAAACCCTGCGCGATGTCGATCACCACCTGCTTGTCGGCGACCGAGACGACATGGCCCTGGGTCACCGACTGGCCGGGCAGGGTGAAGGTCATGCCCTGCACCGTCACATGATTGGTGTCGCGCCCCTGCAGGCCCACCGTGTCGCCGGATTGGACGATCGTCGTCTGGTCCTTGCCAGCGCCCTGGATCACCAGCCGCCCGCCGCCCGAGGGGTCGATCTTGTCCAGACTGATCGTGGCGGGCATCTGGAAGGTGCCGGCAGGGATCGTGATCGTATAGACCGTGGTCGGATCGGTGGCGAAGGCCTGGCGCGCATCGGCGATGGCGGCGTTCAGCGTCTCGCTGGTGACGGCGCCCTTGGCCTTGGCAAGGTCCACCGTCACCGCGGGGCCGGCAAGGGCGGCGCTGGCCGAAAGGGACGCGGCCAGCGCGAGGAAAGGCAGGCGGGGGATGGTCCAGGGTTGCGGCATGGGGCACCTCTTTGCACTTTAACCAAGATAAGCGCCGAAGGTTCCCGGTCCAAGCCGGGCGCGCGCAACTTGACGCGAGCCCGGCTGATCTTTGCGTGAAGTTCAGGTTGGCTTTTGGTTCAGGCGGCGGAGATCGTCGCACTGCTTTGCATCCGCCAGTCTTTCGGCAAAGCGCGGGTGGTGCCGGTGACCTCGACTTCGCCCCGCAGGCGGATGTCGGCGGAGGAGGCGCCGAGCATCACGTCGAAAACCCCCGGCTCGACGATGCGATGCCCTTGGCTGCCGGTGAAGTTCAGCATGTCGACCGGGAGCTGGAAGCTGACCCGCTTCGCCTCGCCGGGGGCGAGTTCGACCCGGGAAAAGGCCTTCAACTCTTTCACCGGCCGCACCAGGCTGGCCAGCCGGTCGCGGATGTAAAGCTGCACCACCTCGACCCCCTTGCGGGCGCCGGTGTTGGTGACGGCAAGGGATGCGGTCACCGTGCCCTCCATCCCGACTTTGTCCGAGACTTCAAGGCCTTCCCAGGCGAAGCTCGTGTAGCTTTGCCCATGGCCGAAGGGGTAGTCCGAGCCGAAATGCCGCGCGACCGGCGTGCCCGAGGCCTTGAACTTGTGGTTGTAGAAATAGGGCGCGGCGCCTGCGCTGCGCGGCACCGACAGCGTCAGCCGCCCCGAGGGCTCGGCCGCGCCGGTCAGGACGCGGGCCACGGCGTGGCCGCCCTGCTCGCCGGGGAAATAGGCGTAAACCTGGGCTGCCAGCCGCGCCTCCAGCCCGCCGAGGTTGTAGGGCCGCCCCGACGTCAGGATCACCACCGTGGGCGTGCCGGTATCGACCACGGCCTGCAACAGCTGCTGCTGCACGCCGGGCAGGTCCAGCGTCTCGGCATCCGAGCCCTCGCCCACCGTGCCGGTCTGGAAGATGCCCGAAAGGTCGCCGAGGCAGACCACCGCCAGCTCGGCCGACTTGGCCGCCGCCACCGCCTCGGGGATCAGGTCCAGCGAGGTCGAGAGCGCCGATTTCAGATGCAGCTTGGTCGGGTCTTCCACATCGCCGGGGAAGACCGGGGCGCCAGCGCTGCGGGTCTCCAGGATATGGCAGCCCTTGGCATAGGTGACCTGCGGGCAAAGCGCGCGGAAGCCTTGCAGCAGGGTGACGACCGACGACGCATCCTCGGTCGCATCCATGTTGATGAGGTGGACGGGGAAGGAATAGTCGCCCAGCAAAGCCAGCGGGTCGTCGGCGCAGGGCCCGATCACCGCCAGCCGGGTCGCAGGCGCGATCGGCAGGGCGCCCCGGTTGTCGAGGATCGTGACCGACTGCTCGGCCACTTCGCGGGCCAGATCCAGCGTGGCGGGGGTGCGCAGGGCGATGGCACCCTCGTCGGCATAGGGCTTTTCGAAGAGGCCGATGCGGAACTTCTCGGCCAGGGTGCGGGCGACGGTGGCATCGACCTCTTCCATCGAGATCAGCCCGCGTTCCAGCGCCTGGGCCAGCGCGGGGGCGCAATCGTCGGCTGGCAGTTCCACATCCAGCCCCGCGCGGAAGGCCAAAGCCGCCGATTCCGCCGCATCCGCCGCCACGCCGTGATGCAGGTGCAACAGCGTGACCCCGATGTAATCGGCCACCACGATGCCCTCGAACCCCCATTCTCCGCGCAGCACATCCGTCAGCAGGTGGCGCGAGGCATGGACGGGCTCGTTGTCGATGTCGTGATAGGCGGGCATGACCGAAGAGGCGCCGCCCAGCTTCACCGCCATCTCGAAGGGCAGCATGAAATCGTCGTTCAGCTCGCGCCAGCCGAGGTGAACCGGGGCATGGTTGCGCGCCCCCTCGGAGAAGCTGTGCCCGACGTAATGTTTCAGCGTGGCCAAGACCTTGCGGTCGGGCCCCTGAAGGCCCTTCACATAGGCCAGCGCCATTTCGCCGACCAGATAGGGGTCTTCGCCGAAGGTCTCTTCCGTGCGGCCCCAGCGCGCATCCCGCGCCACATCCAGGACCGGCGCCAGCCCCTGATGCCCGCCGACCGAACGCAGCTCTGCGCCGATGGCGGCCCCCACCTTCTCGATCAGGCCGGGGTTCCAGGTCGCGCCATAGCCCAAGGACGAGGGGAAGAGCGTCGCATCCCGCGCCATCAAACCGCTGAGGCATTCCTCGTGGGAGAGGACCGGGATGCCCAGACGGGTCTCTTCGACCATCATCTTTTGCAGCCTGTTCAGGGCGCGCACGCCCCGGGCGGGCCCGACCGCCGCCGTGCCCATGGGCCGCGTGATCTGCCCCAGACCCAGCCGCAGCTTGGCCCGCAGCGTCGCGGCCTCGGATTCGCCGGTAAAGCGGTCGCCGCGGATCTGGTGGTTGCCGTCCTCGTCCAGAAGCAGCCAGAGCGCGTGCAGCTGGGCGAGCTTTTCCTCCAGCGTCATGCGGGCCAGAAGATCGGCGACACGGGTGTCGATGGGGGCGTTGGGGTTCTGATAGGGGTGCATCGGGTTCTCCTCGCGGGCACCCTAGGCCGCGGGGCAGGGCGATGCAAGAGGTTTCCTGAAACGTTTACGGTGCCCTTGCGGCCAGCGCCGCCGCGTCACATATGGGGCGGTGAATGTATGGAGGCAGCCATGTCCGGATTGCGCATCACCTGTACGA
>CAMFIX010000298.1 GCA_945952425.1 uncultured Pseudorhodobacter sp.
CCCGAGCTTGGCATCGCCGACTGGTTCTCGGACGTGCAGGCGGCGCTGAGCCTGACGCAGGGGCCGCAGATCGTGGTGGGCTCGTCGATGGGCGGCTGGCTCGCCCTGCTTCTGGCGCGCGCCCGGCCAGAGCTCGTGCGCGCCCTGGTCCTGATCGCCCCGGCCCCCGATTTCACCGCCGATGCGCTTTACCCCTCTTTCACCGAGGCCGAGCGCTCCGCCCTTGAAACCGACGGGCTGATCCGCCGCTTTTCCGCCTATGCGCCCGATCCCTATATCTTTTCCAAGGCGCTGATCGACCAAGGCGCCCAGAACCTCGTGCTGCGCAGCCCCCTCAGCCTCTCCATGCCCGTCCGCATCCTGCAAGGCACCGCCGACACCGATGTCCCGCAAGAGACCGCCCTGCGCCTCTTGGCGCATGCCACCGGCCCCGACATCCGCCTGACGCTGGTGAAAGACGCCGACCACCGCTTCTCCGCCCCGGCCTGCCTCAAGCTGATCGAGGCCGCCGTGGATGAACTCAGCTGAAGCGCAACCGCAAAACGCGCGCCCCTTGCCCCTTTCATACTTGCCTAAATATCCCACGGGGGTCCGGGGGTGTGAAACCCCCGGGGCTGGCCTCAAGTGGCCAAACGGATCGGTTTCACCACTTTCGGCGCCGAATTCGCGTCGATGAAGCCCAGAACCAACGGCCGGATGTTCAGCCGCCAGCTTTTGCCCGCAAAGATCCCGTAATGCCCGGCCTCGGGCTCCAGATGCTTGGCCTTCTTCTCGGCGGGCAGGTTGGGCAGCATGTCCAGCGCCGCGACGCATTGGCCGGGGGCCGAGATGTCGTCCTTCTCGCCCTCGACCGTCATCACCGCCACGCGGGAAATCGCGCCGAGGTCCACCGCCACCCCGCCCACGACGAATTCGTTCTTCGCGATCTCGCGGTTCTTGAAGATGCGCTGGACGGTCGACAGGTAAAACTCCGCCGTCATGTCCATCACGGCGAGATATTCGTCATAAAAGCGGTTGTGCTGGTCGTATTCCCCGGCCTCGCCCTGCACGACGCGCATGATCTGGTCGGAGAAGGCCTTGGCATGCCGCTCGGCATTCATCGACATGAAGCCCGCGAGCTGCAGAAGCCCGGGGTAAACCAGCCGCCCCGCCCCTTTGTACTTGAAGCCAACCCTTTGGATCGCCAGGCTTTCCAGCTGCCCCATCGTCACGCGCCGGCCGAAATCGGTCACATCGGTCGCCGCCGCATCCGGGTCGATGGGCCCGCCGATCAGCGTCAGGCTGCGCGGCTGCGCCTCGGGGTCTTCGGCGGCGAGGTAAGCCGTCGCGGCCAAGGTCAAGGGCGCGGGCTGGCAGATCGCGATCACATGGGTGTCGGGCCCCAGGTGGCGCATGAACTCCACCAGGTAAAGCGTGTAATCCTCGATGTCGAACTTGCCCGCGCTGACCGGAATGTCGCGCGCATTGTGCCAGTCGGTGACATAGACCTCGGCATCGGGCAAAAGGCTGGAGACGGTCGAGCGCAAGAGTGTCGCGTAATGCCCCGACATCGGCGCCACCAGCAGCAGCTTGCGCGCCATCGGCGCCCGGCGGCGCACCGCGAAATGGATCAGGTTGCCGAAGGGCTTTTCCACCTCGACCTTCACATCGACGAGGTGATCCTGCCCCTTCGGCCCGACGATCGACCGGATGCCCCAGTCGGGCTTGGCCACCATGCGGCTGAAGGACCGCTCTGCCACCTCGCCCCAGGCGGCCATGATCGGGATCATCGGGTTGGGCGACAAGGCGAAGGCCGGGTAGGAGGCCATCGCCCGCGCCGAGGCGCCGGCCCATTCGACCGTGTTGCGGAAGCTTTCCATCCAGTCGTAAGTGGCCATATACTTCATGAAGGCAACCTCTTTCGGTGGCGCGGGGAGGCGCTGGGCTATGCTGCAAAGCAGAATCATAGGGGCGAAAGATTAACATGACAACCGAGGAACAGGACGGCGCGACCAAAGTCGCACGGTTGCAGGAAAATCTTTTGCGCATCGAGGCGCTGACGGCGCGGCTCGTCGCTGCCGCAGCGCAGCGAAAACATCACGATCTGGCGCTGGATGGGCCCTCCCAGGAGGTCTTCATCAAGGCCGCCGCCGCCATGCTGTCAGGGATGATGCAAAACCCCGCCCGGCTGATGGAGCAACAGGTCGGCTATTGGACCAAGTCGCTGCGGCACTTCGCCGCGGTGCAGGAGGCGGCGTTGAAGGGCGCTCCGCCGCCCGAAACGCCGAAAGACCGCCGTTTCGCGAACCCGCTTTGGGACACCAACCCCGCGTTTTCCTATATCAAGTCGCAATACCTGCTGAACGCCGAGGCGATCCAGGAGGCGCTTTCCGACATGGAGGGCCTTTCGGACGACGACCGCAAGCGGGCGGAGTTCTTCACCAAGCAGATCGTCGACCTGTTCGCCCCGACCAATTTCCTGGGTCTGAACCCCGATGCGATGGAAAAGGCGCTGGCGACGGATGGGGAAAGCCTCGTCCAGGGGCTGGAAAACCTCGTCCGCGACATGGAGGACAACAAGGGCGAGGTCCAGCTGCAGCTGGCCGACCGCGAAGCCTTCCAGGTCGGCGTCAACATCGCCACCACCCCCGGCGAAGTCGTCTTCCGCAACCGCCTGTTCGAGCTGATCCAGTATACCCCCGTCACCGACAAGGTGCACAAGGTGCCCCTGCTGATCTTTCCGCCCTGGATCAACAAGTTCTATGTCATGGACATGAAGCCCGCCAACAGCCTGATCCGCTGGGTGGTCGAGCAGGGCTTCACCGTCTTCGTCGTCTCCTGGGTCAACCCGGATGCCTCTTACGCCGATACGACGATGGACGATTACATCCGCGAGGGGTTCCTGACCGCCATGGCCGAGGTGCGCCGGGCGACGGGCGAGGCGCAGATCAACTGCGTCGGCTATTGCATCGCGGGCACGACCCTGGCCCTGACGCTCGCCCATCTGCAGAAGAAGGGAGACCCCACGGTCAAGGCCGCGACCTTTTTCACCACGCTGACCGATTTCTCGGACGCCGGGGAGGTCGGGGTCTTCCTCGCCAATGATTTCGTCGATGGGATCGAGCGGCAGTCGATGAAGGACGGCATCCTGTCCAAGGCCTATATGAGCCGGACCTTCAGCTTCCTCAGGTCGAACGACCTGATCTGGCAGCCCGCGATCAAAAGCTACATGCTGGGCGAGGCTCCGCCGGCCTTCGATCTCTTGTTCTGGAACGGCGACGGGACCAACCTGCCCGCGAAGATGGCGGTGGAATATCTGCGCGGGCTTTGCCAGGACGACGGCTTTGCGCAAGGGATCTTCAAGGTCTTCGGATCGCCGGTCTCCCTGGCCGATGTCAAGCTGCCGCTCTGCGCCGTCGCCTGCGAGACCGACCACATCGCCCATTGGAAGGGCTCGTTCAACGGCATCAAGCAGATGGGAGCCAAGGACAAGACCTTCATCCTCAGCCAGTCGGGCCATATCGCGGGCATCATCAACCCGCCCTCCAAGGGGAAATACGGCCATTACACCAACCCGGGCCCCATGGCCGCGCCCGAGGACTGGCTGGAGACCGCGACGTTCAACCAGGGCTCGTGGTGGCCGCGCTGGCGCGATTGGCTGGCCGAACGCTCGGGCCCCAAGGTCGCGGCCCGCGTGCCCGGCACCGGGGCCTTGCCGGTCTTGTGCCCCGCGCCGGGAACCTATGTCACCATGGTCCCGAAAGACTGATCCCCGCGGCGCGGCGATACCCGCTATGCGCGAAAAACATCGCTGCGTCGCAGAAACTTCACTTGATTTGCTGCGCTGCAGCATGTATATCCTTGGCACAGAGAACACGCGCTGACCTGCATCACGCCTCAGGAGAATTCGAAATGTCCAAGACCCCCGACTTCACCAAATCGTTCCAAGACTTCGTGGCCGCTTTCCCGGTCGACACCGCCGCTTTCCAGAACGCCTTCAAGACCCAGGCCGCCTTCGGTGAAAAGCTGACCAAGGTCGTGCTGGAAGCCGCCGAGAAGTCGACCGAAATCTCGTCCAAATGGGCCAAGGATGCGATCGCCAAGCTGAGCGTCGCCGCCAAGGCCAAGGCCGAGCCGACCGACTACACCAAGGCCGCGACCGAATTCGCCTCGGCCGCCGCGGAAATGGCCGCCGAAAACCTGGCCGCCTTCGCCGAAGTGGCGAAGAAGGTCCAGGCCGACACCGTCGAGCTGCTGCTCGCCGCCGGCAAGGAAGCTTCGACCGAAGCCTCGGCCGCGGTGAAGAAGGCCACCGACGAAGTGACCGCCGTCGCGAAGAAGGCCGCTGCGGCCGCGAAGTAAGCCAAGGCGCAGATTTTGGGGGGCGGGCTGCAAAGCCCGCCCTTTCTTTTATTTTCGCCCTCGCCTAAGCTTTCTCTGCATTGCAATAAAACGGGGGGTCCACCATGGCTGAGGCCGCAAAACCGCTTCTCATCAAGCGTTATGCCAGTCGGCGGCTCTACAACACCGAGACCTCCGATTACGTGACCCTCGAAGACATCGCGGGCTTCATCCGCGCCGGCCGCGAGGTGCAGATCCTGTCTCTTATACACATCTGACGCTGCCGACGATATGCAGTGTGTA
>CAMFIX010000299.1 GCA_945952425.1 uncultured Pseudorhodobacter sp.
AGCCTCTCTGCCTTTACCCTGTCCGGCCTGACGGCCACCGATCCCGTCCTGAACTCGCCCAAGTCCATGACCTGGAGCGGCAGCGGCGCGACGGTGGATTTCCTCGGCAAGGGCCTGTCGCTGGGGCCGGATGGCGCGGGCGGCGTGACGGTGGCCTCGGGGCAGATCACGGGGATGACGATCACGATGGGGACCGAGGTCGTCACCATCTCGGGGCTGAACGTGGCGGCCAAGCAGATCGCGCATGACATCGACACCGGCCATTGGGCGACGCTTTACAAGCACCTGACCGCCGCCAGCGCCGAGATCATCGGCGCCGATGGCCGCGACACGATCACCGGCGGGCCGGTGGGCGACGTGATCTATGGCATGGCGGGCGCCGACAAGATCAACGGCGGGGGCGGCGACGACACGATCATCGGCGGCACCGGCCATGACGTGCTGACCGGCGGCGCGGGCGCCGACCAGTTCTATTTCGTCGACAAGGTTCTGGCCGCCAATGCCGATACGATCACCGATTTCTCGGCCGGTGCCGACCGGCTGGAGTTCGAATCGGGCCGCTTTGCCGCGCTCGGCATGGCGGGGCAGGTCGATGCGGCGGCCTTTGTCACCGGCACCGCGGCCACGACCGCAGCGCAGCACCTGGTCTATGACAACACGTCGGGGCGGCTCTACTACGATGCCGATGGCGTGGGCGGGGCGGCGCAGGTTCTGGTCGCCACCCTGACCGGCCATCCGGCGCTGAGCGCCCTGGATTGCTGGGTGTTCTAAGGCTCGGCCCACATCCGCAACAGGTTCGACCGGGTCTTCGCGAGCCGGTCGAAGAGGGCGGATTTTCCTTGAGTCGCAAAGACTTCCTCCACCGCCTGGTCGAGGTCGAACAGCATTTCGCGGCGCGCCTGGTCGCGGATCAGGCTTTGCACCCAGCCCACCACGGCCAGCCTTTCGCCGCGGGTGACGGGCTCGACCCGGTGCAGCGTGGTCGCGGGGTAAAGGATCATCTCCCCGGCCTGCAGCTTGATGGCGCGGGCCTCGAACAGGTCTTCGACGACGAGGGCGCCGCCGTCGTAAGACTCTGGCGCGGAAAGGAAAAGCGTGAAGGACAGGTCGGTCCGCAGCCCCTGCATCAGCGCGTCATCCACATGCAGCCCATAGGTCTGCCCGATGCGATAGCGCGAGACGATCAGACGGCTCAGCGCCTTGGGTCGGGCGGCGGCGCGAAAGACGGGATGGGCCATCAGCGCCGCGGTGACCTTGGTCTGGATCGCCTCCAGCGCGTCGGAGGCCAGGGCCTGGTCATTGGCCTTGACCTCGCGGGCATGGCGCCCCGCGGTCGCCCGCCCGTCGCCAAAGCTCAGCCCCGCCGCCGCCTCTTGCAGGGCGGCCAACTCGGCGGGCGACAGCAGGCTCTCGATCACCAGCATCAGCGAACAGAAGAGGCGATGAGCTCCACCTTGGCCGCGACGCCCAGAAGGATGCCGGGATCGGCGACCTTCAGCTCGGCCGCGGTCGGGTCGCCGAAGGCCTCGTCGGCGGCCTTCAGCGCCTCCAGCGCGCGGGGGGCGGCCTTGGCCGAGAGCGTCTCGGCCGCGAGACCCTCCAGCAAGCCCTTGGCGAGGCTGACGAAACTGTAAGCCTCGTGCCAGCCCATCGCATCGCTTATCTTGCCGCCCTCGGTCGCGCCCTCGTATTCCTCGGCGGCGGCTTTCACCAGCAGGACCACGGCGTCGAAGCGTTTGCGGGTCTCGGCGGCTTCGGGGGCGGCATCGGCGGCGAAGGCCTTGGCAAGCTCGGCCAGGGCGGTGTCGACCGCCGCGGCATCCTCGCCCGCCAGCGCCTTGCGGAAGGCCGCAATGGCGGGGCTGGGGTCCGCCGCTCCCCGCGCTGTCACTTCGGCCGCCAGCCCCTTCAGCGTGCCCTCCTCCTCGGGATGACCGGCGAGGTCGCGGGCCAAGTCCTTCTGCCCCTTGGCGAAAAGATCGCGGGCGGCGTGATAGTGCCCCTCGACGATGGAAAGCTCGGCCAGGTAAGCCGTGTCGTCGGCCGCCCCCGCGGTCAGCCCGGCCTCACCCGCCTCGCCGCCCTCGGTCCCCGCGGCAAGCCAGAGCGTCGCCCCCGGCGACAGCGTCACCGGCCGCGGCGTCTCGGCCAAGGCGGGCATGGCGGCGAGCGTCACCGAGAGCGTCAGGCCGAGGCGGCGGGGAGAGGCAAGGCGGGGGGTCTTCATCGCGCATCCTATATCCAAGAGTTATTGTCAGGTATAGGCGGCGGGGCGCGGCAAGGTCAAGCGCGCCGGGCGCCGCATTCCCCCCGCGATGGTCCTGCAGTCGGCGGGGCTGCGGCACAGGTCAGTCGCGCGCTTGCAGTCGGCAGCGCCCGCTCAGGCCGGGGTCACGGTCAGCGGCACGCCGCCTTCGGGGCGCAGGGTCAGGATCATCACCGGCTTCGGCAGCCGCGCCGTCAGGGCAAAGCGATGCCGGGCGAGCAGGGTGGCCAGGATGATGACCGCCTCCTGCACCGCGAAGGCCGCCCCGATGCAGATGCGCGGCCCGTCGCCGAAGGGCAGCCAGGCCGGGCGCGGCCCACCCCCGGCGAATCGCTCCGGGTCGAAGGCATCGGGCGCGGCCCAATGCGCGTGATGGCGGTGCAGCGCATAGATCGGCAGGATGACCGTATCGCCGCGCCGGATCTCGCGGCCAAGGATCTCGTCGGGTTTCTGCGCGGTCCGGGCGAGGAAGGCGGCGGGCGGATACAGCCGCAAAGCCTCGTCGATGATCTGACGGATATAGGGCAGGGCGGGCAGGTCGGCGGCCGTGGCGGCGCGGGCGCCCAGCACGGCCTGCGCCTCGGCCCTCGCCCGTTCCTGCACGGCGGGATCATGGGCGCAAAGGTAAAGCGACCAGGCCAGCGTCAGCGCCGTCGTCTCATGCCCCGCGACGATGAAGGTCAGAAGGTTGTCGCGCAGCTCGTCGCCGTTCATCCGGCGCCCCGACTGCGGGTCCGAGCCCTCCATCAGCAGGTCCAGAAGGTCGGGCACCGGCAAGGGCTGGCGCCGCCGCGCGATGGCCTGGTCGGCCAGGGCCTTCATCTGCCGCATCGCCGCGCCCGAGAACATCCGCCCCGGCCGCGGCACCCAAGGAGGCGCGCCGAGGATGTCCAGGAGCGAAATCTTCGCGGTTTGCGCGATATAGGTCTCGATGGCGCGATGCACGGCGGCGCGGTCGAACCCCTCGCCGCCCGAGAAGGTCACGTCGGAAATCACCTGGAAGGTCGCACTCACCATCTCGTCATAGACATCGACCACGCCGGGCGTCATCCGCGCCGAGGCGCGCTCGGCCGCGGCCGTCATCACCGGACCGAGCGCCGCGATGTTGCGATGGGTGAAGACCGGGGCGGCGGTGCGGCGCTGCCAGAGCCACTCTTTGCCTTCCGCATTGAACAGCGAATTGCCGATGGCGGGTTCCAGGATCAGCTTGGTCACCACCGATTTCGGGTAATCCTGCACCCGGTCGCGCAGGATGTGCCGCAGCGCGCCGGGGTCCATCACCATGTGCCAGCGCTTTCCCGTCGTGCCCGACAGGATCGGCGCGCGGGTCGCGATTTCGGGCACCAGCTCCAGCACGTTGCGGCGCCCGGCGGCGAGGCTGCCCAGGATGCCCAGGGGCTTGCGGCCCAAGGCGACGCGGACGGGGAGGGCTTTGTCTTCCATCACCGCAATATAGCGCCGATGTGTCGCGCTGCCAGCCCGCCGCCATGGACAAGCGCGCCCGGTCCCCCTATCCCTTGGCCGTCCCTGCCGGAGTCCCCCGATGCCCCTCTTCCGCCTGCTTGCCCTTCTGGTCGGCCTTCTCGCCCTTTCGGCCTGCGATGCGACCGACTTCAAAGACCCGCCGAAGCCGATGGGCAAGTTCGAGATGGGTCTGAATGTCGTGGTGGGCAAGACGGCGCAGACCGTGCCGATCTCGCGCCAGGTCACGCCCGAGGAATGGGAGACCGCGATGAAAGCCGCCATGGTCGAACGCTTCGGAAGCTATTCCGGCGGCAAGCTTTTCGACTTCGGAATCTCGATCGACGGCTATGTCCTGGCGCCGCCCGGCGTGCCGCTGGTGGCCTCGCCGCGCTCGGCGCTGATTATCACGGTCAATGTCTGGGATGACGCGAAAAAGCAGCTTCTGGTCGAGGGCGGCAAGCAGCTGACCGTGCTGGAGGGCACCTCGGGCGACACGCTGATCGGTTCGGGCTGGACGCAGAACAAAGAGGCGCAGATGACCAAGCTCGCCCGCAATGCGGCCAAGGCCGTGCAGGATTACATGCTGGATCACCCCGACTGGCTGGAGATGACGCCCGAAGAGGCCGCCGCCTCCAAGTCCGGCAAGACGGAGGCCGGCACGGCCGAGGCGCTGCCGGTGACCGTGCCCTCGCCCAGCGTGGCGCAGCGCCCGCAAACCCGCCCCGCCAGCTGAAGCCTTTCGCCCGAGCTTGATTTTCCCGCCCCGGCGGACTACATCGCCGCCCGTGATGACCGGGGCCCGGCAGGGCCCCCCGAACCAAGGGGTCTGCCAAAAATGGCAAAGGCAAAGTTTGAACGCACCAAGCCGCATGTGAACATCGGCACGAT
>CAMFIX010000300.1 GCA_945952425.1 uncultured Pseudorhodobacter sp.
GGGCGTAATCGTTCAGCCAGGCCATGTCATTGACGGCCCCGCCGCCGCGGATCAACAATTTTCCGCTGCTGCAGGCCGGAAACCCCGGCCTTTACGGCTCGCTCGTGCCGCAGACGGGCGGGATGCAGCCGCTTCTTGCCGCCGCTGCCCCCCTGATCGGAGGTTAGGATGGCCGAGCTGAAATTCGACATCTCGCAACTGTATCGCCCGACGATCCTCCTCGCGCTTGCGCTGATGGGGGTCATCCTCATGATGGTCCTGCCGGTTCCGGCCTGGATGCTGGACGTCGGGCTGGCCGTTTCCTTCGCGCTGGCGATCCTGATGCTGACGGTCACGCTTTTCATCGAGCGGCCGCTGGAATTCTCGGCATTCCCGACGATTCTCCTTGCATCCCTGATGCTTAGACTGTCGCTCAACGTGTCCTCCACCAAGCTCATCATCGGACAGGGCCACAAGGGAACCGCGGCGGCCGGACATGTGATCGAGGGGTTCGCGACCTTCATCATGGGCGGCAATCCGATCCTGGGGATCGTGATCTTCCTCGTCCTGCTGATCGTGAACTTCGTCGTGATCACGAAAGGCGCGGGCCGGATGGCCGAGGTCGGCGCGCGCTTCGCCCTGGACGGCATGCCGGGCAAACAGCTGGCCATCGACGCCGACATGTCGGCCGGCGCCATCACCCATGCCGAGGCCAAGGCTCGGCGCGAGAAGGAACTGGCCGAGACGAACTTCTTCGGCTCGCTCGACGGTGCATCGAAATTCGTCAAGGGCGATGCGGTGGCGGGGCTCCTGATCACCGGGTTGAACATCGTGATGGGGCTGATCATGGGCGTCTTCGTCCATGGGCTGCCACTTGGACAAGCCTTTGAAACCTATTCCGTCTTGACCGTCGGCGATGGGCTGGTCAGCCAGATTCCCGCCGTCATCATCTCGGTCGCCTCGGCACTTTTGCTGGCGCGGGGCGGCGCGACCGGCGCGGCGGATGTGTCGTTTTTCGCCCAGCTCGGACGCTATCCCGGCGCCCTTGGCACGGTCGCCGCGCTCATGGGGCTGATCGCCCTCGTCCCCGGCATGCCCTTCATGCCCTTCATGGCGGGCGCCGCCCTGCTCGCTTGGGCCGCCTGGCGCGCACGGACCAAGCCCGCCAAGGCCGAAGAGACGCCCGTCGTCCTGGCTCCGCAAAAGAAGACCATCGCGGATGTGCTGGATTTCGATGAAATTCACATCGAATTCGCGCCGAACCTGGTGACCATGGTGCTCGATCCCGCCACGGGTCTCGACGCGCGGATCACCAACATGCGCAACCATGTCGCCGCGCAATATGGGTTGATCCTGCCCGAGATCCGGCTGACCGACGAGGCGACGCTGAACCCCGGCACTTATGTGATTCGCCTGCAGGGGGTGGAAAAGGTGCGCGACCGGCTGATGCCGGAACGCGCGCTGGTCTTGCTGGCCGATGGCATCTCTGCCCCCGACGGGATCGACGTGCAAGAGCCGGTCTATGGCGCCCCCGCCCGCTGGATTCAGGCCGAGATGCAGGAGGAGGCCGCCCTTGCCGGCTTGACCGTCGTTTCTGCGCCCGAGGTTCTGGCGACCCACCTCCTGGAAATCATCAAGGCCAATCTCGCGCGGCTGCTGACCTTGCGTGGCATGCGGCGGCTGATGGATGAGTTCACGCGGGTCACCGACACGGCGCGCGCCGAGCAGAACAAGCGCCTTTTGGAGGAGCTCGTTCCCGAAAAGGTCCAAATCGACACGCTTTTGACGGTTCTGCGCCTGCTTCTGGAAGAGCGCGTCTCGATCCGCAACTTCCCCCTGATCCTCGAAGCGATGGCAGAGGCGCGCGGCATGGCCTCGCCCGAAGCGATCTGCGAACATGTGCGCCAAAGGCTCGGCTTCCAGCTGGTGGCCGAGCTGAAGCGTGGCGATGGAACCATCCCGCTGATCCAGCTGGCCCCCGAATGGGAGAAGGCTTTCGCCGCCCACCAGATCGAGGGCAACCGCGACGTCGCCTTGCCGCCTGACCTTTTCAGCAGGCTTGCCAATGGGTTGGCCGAAAGGCTGAACAAGGCGGCCGAGGGTGGGACATTCCCGGCGCTGGTCACCTCGACCCTCCGTCGGCGGTTCCTGCATACGGTGATGGGGGCCAAGGGGCTCTCGGCGCCGGTGCTCAGCTATGAAGAAATCGGGATGGAGGCGCGGCCGGCGCTCGTCGGGGTGGTGCCGCCATGAACGCGCTTCTCGACCAGGCGATGGCCTTCTTGACCCCGCTGCAAGGCCTGATCTGGATCGCGGGGCTGATCTTTCTGCGCGTTTCGGCCGCGGTTTTCCTGATGCCGGCCTTCGGCGAGCAATCGGTGCCGCAACGGGTGCGGCTGGTCGTCGCCCTGGCCTTCACCGCCGTGATCTTTCCGGCGGTATCGGGCAAGATGGCGAACCTGCCATCGCTGCCCATCGCCGCAGCGGAGGAGGTTCTGGCCGGCCTCTGCCTCGGTATCGGCATGCGGCTTTTCATCCTGGGCCTGCAGACCGCCGCGGCGATCGCGGCGCAGACCACCTCGCTGACCCAGATGTTCGGCAGCGCCTCGCCCGAACCGCAGCCGGCGTTCGGCAACCTTCTGACCGTCGCGGCCTTGGCGCTGGCGGTGACGACGGGGTTGCATGTCCGGGTCGCGAGCCTCTTGATCCTGTCTTACGAGGCCTTTCCGGCCGGTCACTTCCCGAAAGTCTCCGATGTCACGGACTGGGGCCTTCTGAACATCGTCAACGCGACGGTCCTGGCCTTTTCGCTTGCGGCCCCGTTCGTCATCGGCTCGGTCATCTACAACCTCGCGCTCGGCGTCATCAACAAGGCGATGCCGCAGATGCCGGTTTCGCTTGTGGGCGCGCCGGCGATGACGGCGGGGGCGCTGATCCTGATGGCGGTGGCCGCGCCGATCCTCCTGGGCATCTGGCTGCATGACTTCCAGGGCTTTCTGGCGCAACCGACAAGGTTGTCGCCATGAGCGAGGACAATGACGCCGAGAAAAGTCATGAGCCGTCCCAGCGACGGCTCGAAGAGGCCCGAAGGCGTGGCGACGTTCCGCGGTCGATGGACCTGGCATCGGCCGCGGTTTATGGCGCGGCGGTGCTTTGCGTGCTCTTGTCCGGCAAGTGGATGGTCGAGAAATTCGGCACCGCAGCCATGGGCTTGATCGAGCAATCGGACCGGATTTCGGCGATGATGGTACAGGGCGGCCGCGCGCCGACGAGGGATCTGCTGATCGCTTTCGGCCTGCCCTTCGTGCCGCTGTTCCTTTTGCCCATGCTGGCGGCCATCCTGGCCGTCGCGGTCCAGCGCGGCTTCATCTTCGCGCCCGACAAGATCATGCCCAAGGGCTCGCGCATCAACCCATTGGCCGCGCTCGGAAATCGTTTCGGTCGCGAGGGGCTTTTCACCTTTGCCAAGGGGCTCGCCAAGCTGAACGCGGTCTGCATCATCGTGGTGTCCATGATCCCCGAAAACCTCTCGGCCGTGCTGAACTCGGCCAGCCAGGAGGCGCGGCAATCCTCGGCCTTGATGATGCAGATCGTCGTGCGGTTTCTGATCCTGTCGCTTTTGGTCAGCCTGGTGTTCGGCGGGCTCGACTATGGCTGGCAATGGCTGCAGCACCGCCGCCGCAACATGATGACGCGGCAAGAGGCGATCGAAGAGCACAAGGACCAGGAAGGCGAC
Source organism: uncultured Pseudorhodobacter sp. (assembly GCA_945952425.1). Lineage (GTDB taxonomy): Bacteria > Pseudomonadota > Alphaproteobacteria > Rhodobacterales > Rhodobacteraceae > Stagnihabitans. The sequence goes on from CAMFIX010000300.1 coordinate 3,716, forward strand.
CCGCATGTGAAAATGCAGCGCCGGCAAAAGGGGCGCGAATTCGCGCTGAGCACGATGATCGCCGAGGTCGCCCAGGCCGATGTCGTGCTCGTAAACCCGACGCATTATGCCGTGGCGCTGAAGTGGAAGCGGGGGGATCGCAATGCGCCGATCCTGCTGGCCAAGGGTGTCGATGAGGTCGCGGCCCGCATCCGCGAGAAGGCGGCCGAATGCGGCGTGCCGATCCATCGCGATCCGCCCACGACGCGTGCGATCCATGCCATGGTCGAGGTCGGCGATCCGATCCGACCCGAACACTACAAGGCCGTGGCGGCAGCAATCCGCTTCGCCGAGGCCATGCGCAAGCGCGCCAGGAGGCGGGGATGAGCGAGAAGGAAAAGCTCGGGCGGCTGGCAGAGATCGGCCAGCTGCTCTTCGACCAGAAGATGATGGTGCTGGAGCGCGCGGCCCGGGCGCGGCAGGCGAGCCTGGACCGGCTGGCCGAGCTGGATCGGCCGATGCCCGCGACCGACCTGCCCCTGGTCACCGCGCAGGAAATCGCGCTGCGCCATGCGCTTTGGGCCGACCACAAACGTCGTGAAATCAACACGATGCTGGCACGGCAGACCGCCGAATGGCTTGAGGCGCGGGAGGAGGCCTCCCGCGCCTTCGGCCGCAACCAGGTTTTGGGCCGGCTGAAGGATCAGCTGTCCTGACGGACGAGGTCGGTAATCAGCACATCCTTCACCTTCTCGCCCAGGATGGATTTTGCCGATTCCAGCAGCGCCTGGCGCAGAACGACGAGGTTCGCACCATCGGTATAAACCCCGGCGAAGCCGCCGGAATTGGCGTGGTCGAACAGAACCCTGTCTCTTATACACATCTCCGAGCCCACGAGACTAGGCATGATCTC
>CAMFIX010000301.1 GCA_945952425.1 uncultured Pseudorhodobacter sp.
ACTGCATCGTGTCATAGATCGAGAGGCCGGAGGTCACCACGCCGCCGGGCGAGTTGATGTACATCGAGATTTCCTTGGACGGATTTTCCGCCTCCAGGAACAGAAGCTGGGCGCAGATCAGGCTGGACATGCCGTCATGCACAGGGCCCGCCAGGAAAATGATCCGCTCCTTCAACAGGCGCGAATAGATGTCATAGGCGCGTTCGCCGCGGCTGGTCTGTTCGACCACCATGGGCACGAGCGTATTCATGTAGGTGTCGATCGGGTCACGCATGTGCAATCCTGCCTTCTGTCTGTCCCGAGCTTTATCGGGCGAATATTAGCAGAGTCTTAGTGACGCGCGCCGGGAGCCGCAAGGGCGGGGGAAAAATGTGACATTCTTTCGGGCCGCCGCTCAGGCCCCGGGCGCGAAGAGCCGGGCCGCCATGGCGGTGCGCCCGGCCGCCGTCACGAGGCAAAGCGCGCCGAAAACCCAGGCGAGCGGCGCAAAAGCGAAGGGAAACAAGCACATGGCCAGAAAGAAGAGGATCGTCTCCGCCCCCTCCATCAGGCCGGCCGCGTAATAGATCGACTTCTCGCCCTGGGCCGTGGTGGTCAGACCTTTTTTTTCGGCCAGAAGCGCGAAGGCAAGGAACGAGGCGCCGTTGACGTAGAAGGCAAAGAGCAGGAAGGCGGCGGGCAAGGCCTCTCCGGCCAGCGCAAAGCCGAAGGGCAGCGCGCCATAGAAGGCGAAGTCGCCGACGATGTCGTAATAGCCGCCGAGGTCGGTCTTGCGCGTGGCCCGCGCGATGGCGCCGTCCAGCCCGTCGGCCAGCCGCCCGAGCACCAGGAGAAAGGCCGCGACCCAGGTCTGCCCCAGCGCCACCGCCAGCGCCGCGGCCATGCCGAGCCCGAAGGCCCCCCGCGTCATCGCATCGGCCGAGACGCCCTGATCGGCCAGCCAGACCCCCGCCCGGTTCAACCCCGGGTCGATCTTCGGCCTGATCCAGCTGTCGAGCATCGCATTCTCCTTTCCGCCTTCCTGCCCGGGAAAGCGCAAAGGCGCAAGCCGGGCGGGGGCTGACACGGGCCCGACCTTTCGATCCGAAAGCCGCGGGGCAGGCCCGGGGCACCTGGCACCGAGACGCCGCCCTGATTGACCGGCCCCCGCGGTGCCGCCTTGCAACCGGCCCGCCTTTGCGCCAGCCTCCGCCCGTCCCCAGCCCGGAAGGCCCTGCCCCATGACCCTCTCTCGCCGCCAGACGCTGGCGCTCTTTGCCGCCCTTCTGCCCGCCCGCGCCTATGCCGCCGACTGGCAGGCGACGCTGTCCAAGGCCCAGGGCCAAGAGGTCTTCTGGCATGCCTGGGGGGGCGATCCCAAGATCAACGATTTCATCCAATGGGTGGGCGAAGAGGCCAAGGCGCTGGGCGTCCGCCTCACCCATGTCAAGCTCGCCGCCACCGCCGATGCCGTGGCGCGGGTGCGGGCCGAGAAGGCGGCGGCCAAGACCACGGGCGGGGCGGTGGACCTGATCTGGACCAACGGCGAGAATTTCGCGGCGATGAAGGCCGAGGGGCTGCTTCACGGCCCCTTCGCGCAAGGGCTGCCCAACTGGCCCCTGGTCGACACCAAGGGAAAACCGGCCACCGTCAACGACTTCACCCTGCCCACCGAGGGCTACGAGAGCCCCTGGGCCATGGCGCAGCTGGTCTTCGAACATGACAGCGCCAAGGCGCCCGCCCAAGGCTCGGTCGCGGCCCTGGCCGATTGGGCCCGCGCCAATCCCGGCCGCTTCACCTATCCCCAGCCGCCGGATTACCTGGGCCTGACCTTCCTGAAGCAGGTGCTTTACGCCGTGCTGCCCGACCCTTCCCTCCTGCAGGCGCCCTATACCCCGGGCGCCGAGGCGCCGCTTTGGCCCTTCCTCGACGCGCTGCATCCCGCGCTCTGGCGGCAGGGCAAGGCCTTCCCGAAGGACGAACCCGCGCTCGGCCAGCTTTTGGCCGATGGCGAGACCTTCGTCTCCTTCGCCTTCAACCCCGGCCGGGCCAGCGCCGAGATCGCCGCCGGGCGGCTGGCCGAGACGGTGCGCACCTTCGTCCTGCAAGGCGGCACGATCGGCAATGCGTCCTTCCTCGCGATCCCCTTCAACGCGGCGGCCCCCGAGGCGGCGGAGGTCGTGGCGAACCTGATCCTGTCGCCCAAGGTGCAGGCCCGCGCGGAGGACGCCGCGGTGCTGGGCTTTCAGACCGTGCTGGACATGGCGGCCCTGACGCCCGAGGACCGCGCGCTCTTTGCCGCGTTGAAGCGCGGCCCGGCGACGCTTTCGCCCGAAGCGCTCGGCCCCGTGCTGCTGGAGCCCCATGCCAGCTGGATGACGGCCATCGCCACGGAATGGGCAAAGCGCTACGCGGGGTGAGGGGAGCCCGCCGTTTGCCGCCCGGATGCCAGAGCCCGGTCGGATCGAGGCCATGGGGCGGGGGGGCAGAGTTGTGCACCCTTCGCCGGGTGACACCGCGCCGTTTCGGCCGCTACGCTCTCCAAGCTTGATGCCGCCGCGGGTCGAGACCCCGGGTCAGGCCCGGGGCGCGGGGGGAGAGGGGGAACCCCTCGTCGCTGCGTGACACCGCGCCGTTTCGGCCGCCACGCGCCCCGAACCCGAGCGTCGTGGCTCGCGCCCATCGAGGCTAAGGGCGCTTGGAGGGATTGGGATCGGGCGCCGTCACCAGGCCTCAGGCCTCTTTTCTCTCTCGCGCGGTGGCACTACCCTTTTCCGATGACCGCGCGCCTGATCCTTGGCCTCTTGCTCTTGCCCCTCGCGGCGGGGCTTGGGGTGACGCTGGCCCAGGCCGAGCCCTGGGCGGCCCTGGCCTTGCCCGGGCTCGGGCGGGCGGTGCTGGTGTCGCTGCTCCCGGGGCTTGGCGCCACGGGGATCGCTTTGGGGCTGACCGCGCTGGTCATCGCTTTTCCGCCGCCCGGCGCTCGCCTGCTGCGCGGCCTGCTGCCGCCCTTCCTCGCGCTGCCCCATGCCGCCTTCGCGCTGGGGCTGGCCTTTCTGCTCGCCCCCTCGGGGCCGCTCTTTCGCCTGGCCGCGCCCCTGGCGGGCTGGACCGATCCGCCCGACCTGCAGACCACCGGCACGGCCCTGGCGCTGACGCTCGGGCTGGTGCTGAAAGAGACGCCCTTCCTGCTTTTCCTCGCTTTGGCCGCCCGCACGCCGCAGATCGCGCGGATGGGCACGGTCGCGGCGACGCTGGGCCAAGGGCGGGCGCTGGCCTTCGCGCTGGTCGAATGGCCGCTGCTCTACGCCCGGCTGCGGCTGCCGGTGCGGGCGGTCCTGGCCTATGGCATGACCACGGTCGACATGGGGGCGATCCTCGGGCCGGGGCTGCCCGCCAGCCTGTCGGTCGAGGTCACCCGCGCCGCCACGCGAGCTGACCTCGGGGGCGAGGGGCTGGCGGCGGGGCTGGCGCTGGGGCAGCTGGGGCTGGTTCTGGCGGCGCTGGCGCTTTGGCGCGGGCTGGAGGCTTTGGGGCGCAAGCTTTCCCAGGGGCTGATCGCGCGGGGGGTGCGGGGCCGCGGGCTCGACGGCGCAGCGCGGGGTTTGAGCGCGCTGGCCGGGGCGGCGCTGATCGTCCTGCCGCTGGCGGCGCTCGCCACGCTGGCGCTGTGGACGCTGGTCGCGCGCTGGCCCTTTCCGACCCTGGTTCCGCCCCTGACGCTGCAACCCCTGGGCGCCGCCCTGCCCGACCTCTGGCCCCTGGCGCTGACCACGGCCGCGCTCGCCGCGGGGGCGACGCTTTGCGCCCTCGCCCTGACCCTCGCCGCCCTGCAAGCGCGCCCCTCGCGGCTGGAGGCGCTGATCTGGCTGCCCCTGATCCTGCCGCAGGTGGCCTTTCTGCCCGGCCTCGCCCGGGCGCTGATCCCGACCGGGCTCGGGCCCTGGCCCGCGACGTTGGCCGCCCATCTCGTCTTCGTGCTGCCCTATACATGGCTGGTGCTGGCGGGCCCCTTCCGTGCCTGGAACCCCCGGCTGGGAGAGGTCGCGGCGACGCTCGGCGCGCGCCCCGTACAGGTGCTGCTGCGCCTGCGCCTGCCGATGCTGGCCCCAAGCCTCGCCGCGGCGGCGGCCATCGGCATCGCGGTCTCGACCGGGCAATACCTTGCGACGCTGCTGATCGCGGGCGGGCGGCTACCGACCCTGACGACCGAGGCCGTGGCGCTGGCCACCGGCCCCGACCGCGCCCGGATCGCCGCCCTGGGCCTCGCGCAGGCCCTCCTGCCACTGGTGGCCTTTGCGCTGGCCGCCCGCGTCAAACCCTTCCCTTCCGGTCCCCGACCCCTTAGACAGGGCCCATGACAGCCACAATCCTCGACCAGATCAAGGCCTACAAGCTCGACGAGGTCGCCGCCCGCAAGGCCGCGCGCCCGCTTTCCGCCGTCGAAGAGGCCGCCCGCAACGCCCCCGCCCCCCGCGGCTTTGCCCGCGCGCTTGCCGATGCCGCCCAGCAAGGTTACGGCCTGATCGCCGAGATCAAGAAGGCCTCGCCCTCCAAGGGCCCTGTCTCTTATACACATCTCCGAGCCCACGAGACTAGGCATGATCGCGTATG
>CAMFIX010000302.1 GCA_945952425.1 uncultured Pseudorhodobacter sp.
ACGTGGCGAGCTCGCGGCCGGCACGATCGATACCTGGCTGATCTGGAACCTGACCGAGGGTCGCGTCCATGCCACCGATGCGACCAATGCCGCGCGGACCATGCTGTACGACATCGGGCGCGGCCAGTGGGACGCCGAGATCTGCGCCGCGCTGGACATCCCGATGAACCTTCTGCCCGAGGTGCGCGACAATGCGGGCGACTATGGCACGACCCGGCTTTTCGGCGGCGAGATCCCGATCTCGGGCGTGGCGGGCGATCAGCAGGCGGCGACGGTCGGCCAGGCCTGCTTTACCCCCGGCATGATGAAATCGACCTATGGCACCGGCTGTTTCGCGCTGTTGAACACCGGGGGCGCGCGGGTCGCCTCGAAGAACCGGATGCTGACGACGATTGCCTACCAGCTGAACGGAAAGCCGACCTATGCGCTGGAGGGCAGCATCTTCATCGCAGGCGCCGTGGTGCAATGGCTGCGCGACGGGCTGAAAATCATCAAGGCGGCCTCCGAGACGGCCGAGCTGGCCGCCCAGGCCGAGGTCGAACAGGGCGTGCTGCTGGTGCCGGCCTTCACCGGGCTCGGCGCGCCCTATTGGCGGCCCGAGGCGCGGGGTGCGGTCTTCGGCCTGACGCGCAACACCGGCCCGGCCGAGATGGCCCGGGCGGCGCTGGAATCGGTGGGCTATCAGACGCGCGACCTGGTGGAGGCGATGGCGGCCGATTGGGCCGGCGCAAGGGGCGGGGTTCTGCGGGTGGATGGCGGCATGACGGCCAGCACCTTTGCCATGCAGTATATTGCCGACATCCTCGGCGCGCCGGTCGACCGGCCCGTGGTGACCGAGACCACGGCTTTGGGCGCGGCTTACCTCGCGGGGCTGGCGCGCGACCTGTGCCCCGCGCCGGAGGATTTCGCCAAGGCCTGGGCGCTGAACCACCGCTTCCAGCCGCAGATGGAGCCCGCCCTGCGCGATGCCCGTTATGCGCGGTGGAAAAAAGCGGTCGAAGCTGTGATGATGGTGTGAGGCCCAAAAATTTTCGTACGAAAATTTTTGGGTGCCCGGACGTTGGGCGGCATGATGGGGAGCAAGCCTATGGCCAAGAACACGATCTGCCTCTGGTACGACAGCGGCGCCGAAGAGGCCGCGCGGTTTTACGCAAGCCTCTTTCCGGATACGGTGGTGACCGGCGTCCACCACGCGCCGGGCGATTTTCCGGATGGGGTGAAGGGTCAGGTGCTGACGGTGGATTTCACCGTGATGGGCGTCGCCTGCATGGGGCTGAACGGCGGGCCGATGTTCAAACATTCCGAGGCGTTTTCGTTCCAGGTCATGACCGAGGACCAGGAGGAAACCGACCGCTACTGGGAGGCGCTGGTGGCCGATGGCGGAGAGGAAAGCCGCTGCGGCTGGTGCAAGGACCGCTGGGGCATCTCGTGGCAGATCACGCCCCGCGCGCTGACCGAGGCCATGGCGGAGGGCGGCGCCGTCGCGGGGCGGGTGTTTGCCGCGATGATGGGGATGGGCAAGATCGACATCGCCGCCATCGAGGCGGCGCGGCGGGGTTAGGCCCATGCCGATGCCCTGGACCTATCGCCACGCCGAGAAGGAGTGGAAAAGCTTCCTCGCCGTAGCGCGGGAGGAGATGGGGCTGATCTCGGACAACATGACCTATACCGCCATCGAGGGCATGTTCCACGTCTTCCGCCGCAGGCTCTCGGCGCAGGAGGGGCTGGATTTCGCAGGCCTCCTGCCCGCCATTCCCCGCGCGATCTTCGTGGCGGGCTGGAAGCTGGAGACCGGGGTGAGCTTCGCCCCGCGCGCCGCCCTGGTGGCCGAGGTCATGGCCTTCCGCCCGCATCACAACCTGACGCCGCCGAACGTGCTGGAATCGGTCAGCCGCGCCCTGCGCCGCCACATGGACCAGCGCGACCTGGACCGCGCCCTGACCAAACTGCCGGAGGCCGCGGCAGATTACTGGAACCCGCTCTGCGACCCGGCCAGCCTGCAGCAAAGCATCATCTGACCCTGTGGGCCGCCTGGATCGCTTTGGGGATTTCTCGGGAAACCTGGTCGGAGCGAGAGGATTCGAACCTCCGACCCCCTGCTCCCGAAGCAGGTGCGCTACCAGACTGCGCTACGCTCCGACCGTGAGGGGGGAGTTACAGCGCCCCCTCGGGATTTGCAAGGGGGAGCGGGCAAGATTCACGGGGCAAGATTCAACCGGCATCGCTCAGCTGACGTCGTCGCGCCCGGTCCAGCGGCTGGGTAGGCGCGACCAGAGCGACAGGCGCGGCAGGATGCCGAGCTCGAACCGGCCGCGGGTCTCGGAGGCGATGCGGCTGGATTGCACCGAGGGCGAGCCCTCGCGCAGCACGATCCAGACGCCCGAGGCGATGATGATGGCGGTGCCGATCAGCTTGCGCGTCTCGAACGTGTCGTTGAAAAGCGTCAGGCCGTAGACCGTCGCCCAGATGATCTGGGAATATTGCATCGAGGCGGCGACCGCGGCCTGGGTGCGGCGATAGGCCGCCACCGACAGAACGCCGCCGAGGAAGCCGGTCAGCGCGATGGCGGCCAGGAGGCCCACATCGCCGATGGGCATGGGCTTGTAGAAGAAGGGCAAGGCCAGGCCGGTCACCAGCAGGTTCGCGAACATCGGATAGATCATCAGGACGACGGTCCGCTCGCTCCCCCCGGTCTTGCGCATCAGGACCGAGTTGAAGGCGAAGATGACCGCCGCGGTGATCGCGGCCAGGTGGCCGATGCCGAGCCCCGCCTCGCCCGGCTTCAGCGCCACCACGACCCCCACGAGGCCCAGCACAACCGCCGCCCCGCGCTGCAGGCCGATCTTCTCGCCCAGCATGGGGATGGCGAACAACGTCACCAGGATCGGGGCCGCGAAGAAGATCGGATAGGCCTCGGACATCGGCAGATAGGCAAAGGCGGTGAAGCCCGCGAGGATGTTCACCACGCCGAGGATCGAGCGCAGGGCCATCAGCCCCGGCCGACGCGGGATCAGGTTGCCCTCACGCTCGTCCCCGGCCAGCATGACGGCGACTAGGGGAAAGCTGAACAGGCAGGAAAAGAAGATGTTCTGGAAGGGGCTGTAGCTCGCCCCCATGTATTTCACGATCGCATCGCCGGTCGCGTAGATGCCGAAGGACGCCAGCGCAAGACCTGCGCCGCGGAGGTTGTCTTGACGGGGGGTCATGAAAGGCCTGGATGTGGGATTGGGCGGGAGCCGCGCCTAGCTCTCGCCCCGATTGCGACCCTGTGCAAGGGCGAAAAACGGGGCCCGGCGATTTTCCGACCGGGCCGGTGCCAAGGGCCCTCAGGCCAGATGCTCGGCCGGTTTGGGGGCCAGCGTGACGCGGGCATTCACCCAGAGCATCAAGAGCCCCGCCGCCACGATCACCGAAATCCCCTGCACCGTGGCGGGCTTGGGAAATTCGGCGAAGAAGATCATGCCGAGCGTGCTGGCCCAGAGGATTTGCGAATATTGCATCGGCGCCACGACGATGGCGGGCGCCACGCGATAGGCCGCGATAATCAGCACGCCGCCCAATGTGCCCAGCACACCGATCTGCGCGCCGATGCGCCAGTCGTGCAGGCTCAGCGGGTGCCAGACGGTCGAGGCGAGGAAGATGCCGACCCCGGCCTGGATCAGGATCGGGTAGAGCAGGATCACCCCCGCCTTCTCGCGGTGGCCGATCTTGCGCAGCAAAAGCGAGTTCAGCGCCCCGGTCACCGCCCCGCAGGCCGCCACCAGATGCGCCAGTTGGAAGGTGGTCTTGCCCGGCTGCAGCGCGATCAGCACCCCGGCGAAGCCCAGGAGAATCAGCAGCCCGCGGCGGGCGTCGATCCGCTCTCCCAACAGGGGCCAGGCCAAGAGCGTGATCAGCAGGGGCATGGTGAAGAAGATCGCGTAACACTCCGCCAGGGGCAGATGCGTGAAGGCATAGGTCACGAAGCCCGACCCGCAAAGCGTGATGAGGCCCCGCAGAAGCGTCAGCCCCGGCAGGGCGGGAATGAAATGCGCCAGGCGCAGATCGTGGCGGCCGGTCCAGAGGATCTGGGCCAGCACGAAGGGAATGGTGCAGAAGGCCGACAGGAAGGCCACCTGGAAACTATGCAGGTCCGAGCCCAGCGCCTTCAGCGACACGTCGCAGCAGGCATAGGCTCCAAAAGAGGCCAGCCCCAGAAGGCTGCCGCGCAAAGAAGAGGATTGAGTCATGATGATACCCTCTTGCCGCAGAAAGGTAAATTTTTCCTGTCACATTCCGCCGCCGCCACGTCGTTTTTCCCTCAAACCGCATTTTTCCAAACATGACTTGACGCCCGCCTCACCGCTGCCCAAATCTCTTGCATCTTGTTCGCGTATCGGTATTGGCCTTGCGTCAGAGGCCATCAGTCAGGAGTGCCCATGTCCGGCGTCAGCCCTCAGTCGCTCGCGGCCTATCCGCAGGTGCTGACCGAGAAGGATTGGCTGGCGAAACGGGGCGCGGCGCAGTCGGTGCTGGATGCCGAGATCGCGCAGGGCGAACGCCTGCATGCCCGCATCGACGTGACGGCGCTGACGCCCTCGGCGC
>CAMFIX010000303.1 GCA_945952425.1 uncultured Pseudorhodobacter sp.
CATGGGTGATATAGATGAAGGTCACGCCGGTGCGCTTTTGAATGGCGCGCAGCTCGGCGCGCATGTGCTGGCGGAGCTTCAGGTCAAGGGCCGACAAAGGCTCGTCCAAGAGCATCACTTCGGGTTCGACGGCCAGGGCGCGCGCAATGGCCACGCGCTGCTTCTGCCCGCCCGACAGCTGGCTGACCATCTTGTCGGCCGCGCCCTGCAGATCGACCAGCGCCAAAAGCTCTTCGGCCCGGGCGCGGCGCTTGGCCTTGTCGACGCCCCGCACCTCCAGCCCGAAGGCGATGTTTTCCCAGATCGTCATCAGCGGAAAGAGCGCGAGGTTCTGAAAGATCAGCGCGGTCGGGCGCTGGTTCGGACGCTGGCCGCGGGTCTCCTTGCCACCGATGCGGATCGAGCCCGCGGTCGGGTCGTTGAAGCCCGAGATCATGCGCAAGATCGTGGTCTTGCCGCAGCCAGACGGCCCGAGGAAGGAGAAGAACTCCCCCGGCTTGATCGAGACGTTCACGTGGTCCACCGCGCGAAAGCTGCCGAAATCGCAGACCACGTTGTCGAGGTCGATCGCTGCACCCATCGGATGCTTCTCCCTGTTCCCTGCGGCTGGGGTCGATGCCCCCGCCGTCATTTGGTTAAGTCGTCGTTTGGTCGAATCGTCGTTTCATCAAGACAGAAAACGCCGGGCCCGCGAAGGGGCCCGGCGCAATCCAGCGACGCCGAGATCAGGCCGCCTTGTACTTGTCGGCATATTCGCCGCGCTTGGCGATGAAGTCGGCCGACTGGTCGGGCCACCACCACAGCTTGGACAGGGCCTCGTCGTTGAACGTGCCGTTGTAATAGGCCGAGACTTCCGGGTCCATCTTGTCGGCGGCACCCTTGCCGACCGGGTTGGACGAGAAGGCCGTGGCCCAGCCCGACGCGCCCTCGGGGGTCGAAACCCACTTGGCGAGCTCGTGGGCCTGCTCGACGTTGGCGGCGTTCTTCATCAGCACGAAGCCCTGGTGCCAGGCAAAGGCGCCCTCGGCCGGGGCGACATACTTGTAGCCGTCCTTGCGGAGGTTGTAGCCGGTCGAATCCCAGCACAGGCCCAAGGTCGCGCCATTGGCGGTGAAGCCGGCATTGGCTTCGTTCTCGCCCGACCAGTATTGCACCACATTGCCCTTGGCCTTGATGGCCTCGGCCAGCGCGATGTCCCAGAGCTGGGTCATCTTGGCCATGTCCGAATAGCCGTCCAGCCACGGGAAGGGCAGCTTGCCCTGCGCATCCAGCCAGCGGCCCATGGCAGCCAGCGCCGAATGCGGACGCAGCACGACCTGGTTGTCGGCCGAGAAGAGATCGCCCAGCGAGGCGGGCGACGAGAGCTTCGCGCCATCGGTCTTGACGACCAGCGCCTCGGTGCCCCAGTTCGACGGCACGTAAAGCAGCTTGCCGTCCTTGTCATGCGACCGCTGGCCCGCGGCGCCATCGGCGAGGCCCGGCAGGTAGTTGTCCATCGCAAGCTTGGCCGGATCGAAGGCGCCCAGAAGGCCGTTCGAGTTCCAGGCGCCGACGCGGTCGATCGTCGGCTCGATCATGTCGATGCCGCCCGATTGCAGCGCGACCTTGGCCTGGGCGAACATCGTGTCCTGGTCGGGCAGTTCGGTGAAGTTCACCTTGATGCCGGTGGCCTTTTCGAAGGCCGGGAAGACGTCGGACTTCAGCTTGTCGTAACCGGCCCAGCCGGTGAAGTTCAGCTCGCCCGACGAGGCCAGCGCCTTGGACGAGATGATCGCCGGCGCGGCCAAAGCAGCGGTCGCCGCCATGAAACCACGACGGTTGAGGGTGAAGGATTTGGTCAAGTCGGTCTCCCTTTGTTGCCCGCCCTTTCGGGGCGGAATGGACCGGGGTTCGCTCCCCGTTCTGATGGGTGTCTAGGCCGCGCGCATGACAGTTCCGCGACAGCCCCTGTCCCTGCCGCCAAGCTTACTTCCTTGGGGGGTGAATATGTCAACTGCCCTTGCGGGGCGCGCATGGCGCGGGCCGTGGTTTTTTGTCACATTTCATGTGAAGGGAGCAATTGCGCCGCTTCGCGGATTATTGCGACGGGCGGACCGGGGTCCGGGCCTCGGCCCGCGGCGGCGTTCCGGGCGCTGCGGCGGGCGCAATCTCGCGTCAGGGGAGAGCGGCGGAGAAAGCTGTTCTCCGCCTGTGCAATCCGCCCGGACAAGCCGGAATTCGAGTCGCGCCTACTCGGTCGCGGCGGCGGCGTAGATCGGCCCCGGACCGGCCGCCTGCAGGATCACCGCGACGCCGTCCTTGCCCGGCGCCTCGGCCGTCATCTCCAGGGGCGCGATCCCGTCCCATTCGCCGATCACCTCCCAGGAGGTGACGACATTGGCGTAATCGACCAGCTTGCCGGCATTCTCGCCCGACTCGATCATCACCTGCGCCTTGGGGGTATAGCGCACCAGCTGCACCCGGATCGGCAGCTTCAGCCCGGCCTGCGGCGGGGCCGAGATCGCCAGCCGGTCGCCCTTGCGCTCCAGCTTCAGCGCCACCTCGGTCGGGGCGGCCCGGTCGGCGGCGATGGCCTGGTCCACGGCCTGGGGATTGACCCCCTCGACCCGCGCCGCGCCCGCCACGATCATCTGCGGCGTATAGATGGTGCGCGACCCTTCGGCCCGGGCGTAGGCCTTCTGCCGCTCGGTAAAGCGTTTCTGGCCGAAACTGTCGACCCAGCCGATGTAATCCCAGTAATCGACATGCAGCGAGAGCGCGATGACGCCGGGCTTCGCCGCCAGCTCGCGCAGGTAATCGTCGGCCGGCGGGCAGGCCGAGCAGCCCTGGGAGGTGTAAAGTTCCACCACCGTGCCTTGCCGGACGGCGCTGTCTTCGGCCATCGCGGCCCCGGGCAGGACAAGGGCGCCCATGACCGCCACGGCAGTCACGGCGCCCAACAGCGCAGACGTCATTGAAAGTCCCCTATTCTGCCGCCCGTTCTAATCCCATTCTGGCGCCGCAGCCAATCAAGGATTTGCGACCGGGAACGGGGCGCCCCGGCGAAGTCCCTGCCCGGTCAAGCACTTGGCCCCCGCCCGGTGTTTCAAATCCATGTCAACTCCGATCTCTGCGGCCTCTGGCATTTCGGCATACAATTGCATACAATGATTTTCAGGCAGATGATTCCTTGCCCCACTTGCCGCGATGCGGCAAAAGGGGGCACCACCCATTGGAGGCAGATATGACCGTCACCGTCGGACATGACAGCGCAAAGACCAGGGCCACCCTGACCGCAGGCGGGGCCTCGGTCGATTACTATTCGATCCCGGCGGCACAGGCCGCGGGGCTTGGCGATTTCTCCAAGCTGCCCGCCTCGCTGAAGGTGGTGCTGGAGAACATGCTGCGCTTCGAGGATGGCAAGACGGTCACGGTCGATGACATCAAGGCCTTCGCCGAATGGGGCGCGCAAGGGGGCAAGAACCCGCGCGAGATCGCCTATCGCCCGGCCCGCGTGCTGATGCAGGACTTCACCGGGGTTCCGGCGGTGGTCGACCTTGCCGCCATGCGCGACGGGATCATCGGGCTGAAGGGCTCGGCCGCCAAGATCAACCCGCTGGTGCCGGTGGATCTGGTCATCGACCACTCCGTCATGATCGACGAATTCGGCACGCCCCGCGCCTTCCAGGCCAATGTGGACCGCGAGTATGAGCGGAACATGGAGCGCTATGTCTTCCTGAAATGGGGCCAGAAGGCCTTCAACAACTTCCGCGTGGTGCCGCCCGGCACCGGGATTTGCCACCAGGTGAACCTGGAATACCTCGCCCAAACCGTCTGGACCGACAAGGACCAGAACGGGAAGGAAGTGGCCTACCCGGATACCCTCGTCGGCACCGACAGCCACACGACCATGGTCAACGGCCTGGCGGTTCTGGGCTGGGGCGTCGGCGGGATCGAGGCCGAGGCGGCGATGCTGGGCCAGCCCGTCTCGATGCTGATCCCGGAAGTCGTGGGCTTCAAGCTGACCGGCGCGATGAAGGAAGGCACCACGGCGACCGACCTGGTGCTGAAGGTCGTCCAAATGCTGCGCAAGCATGGCGTGGTGAACAAGTTCGTCGAGTTCTGGGGTGAGGGGCTCGACCACCTGCCGCTCGCCGACCGGGCGACCATCGCCAACATGGCCCCCGAATACGGCGCCACCTGCGGCTTCTTCCCCATCGACGACGAGACCCTGCGCTACCTGCACATGACCGGCCGGGATGAGGGCCGCATCGCGCTCGTCGAGGCCTATGCGAAAGCCAACGGCATGTGGCGGGGCCCGGATTACGCGCCGATCTACACTTCGACGCTCGAGCTCGACATGGGGACCATCGTCCCCGCCATCTCGGGCCCGAAGCGCCCGCAGGATTTCCTGCCGCTGACCGATGCAAAAGCGTCCTTTGCCAAGGAAATGGAGACCTCCTTCAAGCGCCCGCAAGGCGTGGAAGTGGCGGTCGAGGGCCAGGACTACAAGCTCTCCTCGGGCAAGGTGGTGATCGCCTCCATCACCTCCTGCACCAACACGTCGAACCCCTATGTGCTGATCGCCGCCGGTCTGG
>CAMFIX010000304.1 GCA_945952425.1 uncultured Pseudorhodobacter sp.
CTCTCGGGGCGGCCTTTCTCATGCTGACAGCTTTTGTCAGCAGCCCTCTGCCATGATCCTCCTGCAAGCAGGAGGACATGATGCACACCACCTACCACGGCAGCTGCCATTGCGGCGCCATCGCCTTCGAGGCCGACATCGACTTGGGCTCAGGCGCCAGCCGCTGCAACTGCACGCTCTGCCGGAAGATGCGCAACTGGTCGGCGCGGGTGGCGCCCGGCGATTTCCGGCTTTTGCGCGGGGAGGAGAAGCTCGGCCTTTATGACGCCTCGGGCAAGGGCTATCTGTTTCACGGCTTTTGCAGCCATTGCGGCATAAGGCTGTTTTCCCGCGGCGACCTGGCCGAGCTGGGCGGCGCTTTCGTCACCGTCTCTTTGCCCGCGCTGGACGATGCCACGCCCGAAGCGCTGATCGCCGCGCCGCTGACCTGGTGCGACGGGCTGAACAACAACTGGTGGAACCCGCCGGTCGAAACGCGCCATCTTTGACCCTGGCCCGGGGTGCGAGATTTTCGGCGGGGGGCGGGCGGCCCCCCTTGAAATCCCCAAAGCGATGGAATATCCCCCCGGCAGGCCTAGGAGTTTAGCTCAGTTGGTAGAGCATCGGTCTCCAAAACCGAGGGTCGTGGGTTCGAGTCCCCCAACTCCTGCCAGGCTATTCCGCACAATCAATCCGGCTTGCAGGCCGGGTCCGGGGCGACGCTGACGCTCTTGTGGCTGGCTTTTGGCGCTTTCCTGGCATGGTCGGTCTGCAGGACGGTCACGACGGGGGCGGTTTGCGCCGGGCAGACGTCGGGCTTTTCCGACGCGGGCGCGGGCTCTGGCGCGTCGGCGGGGATCAGGGGCAGGTAACTGCCGTTGAACCACAGGCTGTCCGGCGGGGTCGAGCGGGCCAGCTGCTGCACATAGGCCGGCGAGAAGGCCTGGGCCATCGGGCCCGGCAGGCGGTGGGCGAGGTTGTGGAACAGGCTCGCTCCGACCAGCAGGCCGACCAGTGTGGCGATGCGATGCGGCTGGCGCGTCAGGCGGAAGGCGAGCGTCAGGGCAAAGGCCGCCAGAAGCGCCGCGCCGATGGTGACCATGGTGACGGTTGTTGGGTCGGGCGCGGCCTGGCTCTTCATCAGGTGGAACTGGCCAAGCGGCCCCAGCACCGCCGAGACCAGGCCCATCCCCAGGGCCAGGGCTTGCGAGCGGATCGAGGGTCGGGGCCGCGGGACGGTCTGCTGCGGCCGGGCGTGACAGGGCAGGACCGGGTCGTCATGCGCGCCGATGTGGATCGTGCCCAGCACGTTGGCGCTCTTGCCGGCCTGGTAGCTCGCCACCCGCGCCGCGAAATCTTCCTTGCCGGTCATCCTCTGCCCTCACATCTTGCCCGTTTCGATTGCCGGAGGATTGTGGCGCCAATGCGGAGAAACCCAAGCCTTGGCGCGACCTTCGGCTAGCCTTTCAAGGGGCCTGCCAATCGCGCCTCGATCTCTGCGGCCGAGAGGGGGAGGGGGGTGTCGGCCTCGGGACTCTCACCGGACGCGGTGCGCGCGAGGGCAACCTGTGCCCGGGCGCGATAACGCAGGAAGACGTGCACCAGCAGCGCCGCGGCCATCGTCGCCGCAAAGCCGCTCTCGGACAGGATGTCCGCGCCGGACGTAGAGAGTGTCGGCAGCGGTTGGGCTGGCAGGCCCAGCCAGATTCCCCCGGACCCGATGGCGACGACGATGGCCACCGGCATCCACCTCCCAACCGTCGGATTGGCGAGGATGGAGGCCGACCGGGATGGCGCCGGGCCACCCGCCTTGGCGCGCTCCATTTCTTCGATGAGGAGGGCGCGAGCCATGGGGGCGAGATCCTTCTCGCTTTTCGCGGCGATGCGGCGGGCGAAAGGAGCCACGGTATGCAGCTCCTCCGAAAGGCCGACCGCAGCCGTCGCGACTTCCCGCAGGGCCAAGGGCGTGCCCTGGCCGGAGGAGACAAGGCTGAACGCCAGACGCACCAGACGCCGGGCCTCGCCGAGCCGGAAGGTCGTCAGGGCGACAAGGGCGCGACCGAGGAGGAAGGCGGCAAGCAGGGCGCGCATCGCGACCGGGCCGTAGCGGCGGGTGAAAGACAGGCCTTGGGCGAAGGCCCGGCGCAGGGCAAGGAAAAGGGTCATCGCAGGGGCTCCAAATCGGCTCTTCATCGCTGTTGAGTTCGGCCGGAATGCGGCCCGGCCGTGACCTTTTGGCGCGTGCGGCGGCCTTCGCAGACAGGGCTCGTGAAAAACTGGGCGCTTGAAAACCTGCGCAGAACTGCGTATCTGCCCCCCAGACCCAAGAGGCGGATTCCCATGGCCATGACCACCCCGATGCAATTCATCAGCCAAGTGCGCGGCGAAGTCGCCAAGGTCGCCTGGCCCACCCGGCGCGAGGTCATGCTGACCACGATGATGGTCTTCGTCATGGCGGCGCTGACCTCGACCTTCTTCTTTCTCGTCGATCTGGTCATCAAGCTCGGCCTGACCTGGGTTCTGTCCACTTTTCACTGACCGGAAACGGACCCCGCGTTTTTCCTTGAATTCCTTGTCCGGGCGGCGTATTCCCGCCCCCGAATGACGGGAACGGCGCGCGGCGATTCGGGCGGCGCGCTGTTTTGTTTTCCCGGGCGAGCAAAGGCCTCACGAAGGGGCGACGGAAGGTGAAGGCAATGGCAAAGCGCTGGTATTCGGTTTCGGTCCTCTCCAACTTCGAAAAGAAGGTGGCCGAGCAGATCAAGACCGCGGTCGCCGAGGCCGGTCTGCAGGAAGAAATCGACGAAGTCCTGGTGCCGACCGAAGAGGTCATCGAAGTGCGCCGGGGCAAGAAGGTCTCGTCCGAGCGTCGCTTCATGCCGGGTTACGTGCTCGTGCGGATGGAGATGACGAACCGCGGCTATCACCTGATCTCGACCATCAACCGCGTCACGGGCTTCCTGGGTCCGCAGGGCAAGCCGATGCCGATGCGCGATGCCGAGGTGAACCAGATCCTCAACCGCGTCGAAGAGGGCGAGGCCCAGCCGCGCAACCTCATCCGCTATGAGGTCGGCGAGAAGGTCAAGGTCACCGACGGCCCGTTCGAAGGCTTCGACGGCATGGTCGAGGAAGTGGACGAGGTCCACAGCCGCCTGAAGGTTTCGGTCTCGATCTTCGGGCGCGCGACGCCCGTGGAATTGGAATTCACCCAGGTCTCCAAAGGGGCCTGAGTGATCGCGTGGGAGGTGCCCGCGCATTGCGGGGCCGTACCACTAAACCGCATCCTTCGGGATGCCGCGTGAGAAGGAGATGGCCAGATGGCCAAGAAGATCATGGGCAGCCTCAAGCTGCAGGTGAAAGCCCAACAAGCGAACCCCTCGCCCCCGGTCGGTCCGGCGCTCGGTCAGCGCGGCCTGAACATCATGGCTTTCGTCAAGGAATTCAACGCGAAGTCGGCCGAGTTCGCCCCCGGCACCCCGGTTCCGGTCGTGATTACCTATTACCAGGACAAGTCGTTCAGCCTGGAGCTGAAGACCCCGCCGACCTCGTTCCTGCTGAAGCAGGCCGCTGGTCTGCCCCCCGTCGGCAAGCGCAACCGCGCCAAGGGTTCGGTCAAGCCGGGCCATGCCGTCGCGGGCTCCGTCACCGTGGCCGCGATCCGCAAGATCGCCGAGACCAAGATGAAAGACCTGAACGCGAACGACGTCGAAGCCGCGATGAATGTCATCCTCGGCACGGCGAAGTCCTGCGGCATCGAGATCAAGGGGTAAGCCATGGCCAAGCTCGGTAAGCGTACCAAGGCTGCGCGCGCGCAGTTCGAAGGCAAGTCGGCCCTGACGGTCGAAGATGCGGTCAAGCTGATCAAGGGCGCGGCTTCGGCCAAGTTCGACGAAACGCTGGAAATCGCGATGAACCTGGGCGTCGACCCGCGTCACGCCGACCAGATGGTCCGCGGCGTGGTGGCTCTGCCCCACGGCACCGGCAAGGTGGTCCGCGTGGCCGTCTTCGCCCGTGGCGCCAAGGCGGATGAGGCTCGCGCCGCCGGGGCCGACATCGTCGGCGCCGAAGACCTGATGGAGACGATCCAGTCCGGCAAGATCGAGTTCGACCGTTGCATCGCGACGCCGGACCTGATGCCGCTGGTCGGCCGTCTGGGCAAGATCCTCGGGCCGCGCAACCTGATGCCGAACCCCAAGGTCGGCACCGTGACCATGGACGTCAAGACCGCGGTCGCCGGCGCCAAGGGCGGCGAAGTGCAGTTCAAGGTCGAAAAGGCCGGCGTGATCCACGGCGGCATCGGCAAGGTCTCCTTCGACGAGGCGAAGCTCGCCGACAACGTCCGCGCCTTCGTGGATGCCGTGTCGCGCGCCAAGCCGGCGGGCGCCAAGGGCACCTATGTCAAGAAAGTCTCGCTGTCCTCGACCATGGGCCCGGGCGTCTCGCTCGACCTGTCCTCGACTGGACGTTGATCCGGGGCAGCTGCAAAGGGGCCGCCGGGCGACCGGCGGCTTGCCTGCCATGAGGGGGCAGGGGTGATTGCGCATGCTGTCATCAACGTGTAATCAACCCTCTG
>CAMFIX010000305.1 GCA_945952425.1 uncultured Pseudorhodobacter sp.
ATCGAAGCCCGCAACGTCGGCGTCAGCTTCAAGACGCATGAGGGCGTGACCGAGGCGGTCAGGGATGTCTCTTTCACGCTCGGCCGCGGGCAGACCATCGCGCTGGTGGGCGAGTCCGGTTCGGGCAAATCGGTGACCGCGCGGGCCGTGATGCGGCTGTTGTCCAAGCGCGCGGTGGTGTCGGGCAAGACCGAGATCCTCTTCAACGGCAAGAACCTCGCCAAGGCCACGCCAAACGAGATGCGCCGGCTGCGCGGCAACCGCATGTCGATGATCTTTCAGGAACCGATGAGCTCCTTGAACCCGGTCTACAAGATCGGCACCCAGCTGGCCGAGGTTCTGCGCATCCACCAGAAGATCAGCGCCAAGGCCGCCTGGGCGCGGGCCATCGAACTGTTGCGCGAGGTGCAGATCCCCGACCCCGAGTCGAGGGTGAACCAGTATCCGCACCAGCTGTCGGGCGGGCAAAGGCAGCGCGTGATGATCGCCATGGCCTTGGCCAACAATCCCGATGTGCTGATTGCGGACGAGCCCACGACGGCCTTGGATGTGACGGTGCAGGCCGAAATCCTGAACCTCATCAAGGCGTTGAAGGCCAAGACCGGCATGGCGGTGATCCTCATCACCCATGATCTGACCGTGGTGCGCCAGTTTGCCGACCATGTCTATGTCATGCAGCACGGCGTGGTGCGCGAGGAAGGCCCGACCGAGGCGCTTTTCTCCAACCCGCAGCATCCTTACACCAAGCGGCTTCTGGGCTCGGAACCGAAAGGCCGGGCCAACCCGCTCCCCGGCGGCGAAGAGGTGGTGCTGGCGGGCAAGGATGTGCGCGTCACCTATATGTTGCGCAAGGGCGGCGCCTTCCGCGGCAGCTATTCGGCGCTGCAGGCGGTGGATGGGCTCTCGCTGGAGCTGAAGCGCGGCGAGACCCTGGGGCTCGTGGGCGAGTCAGGCTCGGGCAAGACGACATTCGGCCAGGCGCTCCTCAGGCTGAACACCCTGAACGGCGGGCAGATCAGTTTCAACGGCCAAAGGATCGAGACGTTCGACCGCGGCCAGATGAAGCCCCTGCGCGCCCGGATGCAGATCGTCTTCCAAGACCCTTTCGCCAGTCTCAACCCCCGGATGTCGGTGCGCCAGATCATCGAGGAGGGGCTGATCGTCAACCGTCTGCCCGGCGGGGTGGAGCGGGTGAAGGCCGCGCTGCGCGATGCGGGCCTGCCGGACACGATCCTGAACCGCTTTCCGCATGAGTTCTCGGGCGGGCAAAGGCAGCGCCTTGCCATCGCGCGGGCCATCGCGATGGAGCCCGAATTCATCCTGCTGGACGAGCCGACCTCGGCGCTGGACCTGTCGGTTCAGGCCCAGATCATCGACCTTCTGCGCAAGCTGCAGGCGGAAAAGGGGCTAAGCTACCTGTTCATCAGCCACGACCTGAAAGTGGTGCGGGCCTTGTGTCACCGCGTCATCGTCATGCAGAACGGCAGAATCGTCGAGCAGGGCCCGGTCGCCGATGTGCTGGAGCGCCCGCAGACCGATTACACCCGCCGCCTCGTCCGCGCGGCTTTCGAGATTGCGACCTGACATGCCGAACGCCTTCCGCCTGGACGATGCAAGCTCGACCCTGGTTCTGGCCGCGACCGCGACCCTGCCCCGCATCGCCTATTTCGGCGCGCGCCTGCCGGAGGACGAAGACCTCGCGGTCTTCATCGCCTCCACCGCGCTGGACCTGAACGGCGGGATGCTGGACAGCCTCGCGCCCCTGACGATCTGCCCCTTGGGGGATGGGCATTTCATGGGCCAGCCGGGGATGGCGCCGCATGTGCCGCGCTTCGTGGCCGAGGTGACCGCGGCGCCCGGGCGGCTGCTGGTGACGGCACGGGATGCCGCCCTTGGCCTGACCTATGGCGCCGAGATTGCTCTGCAGGGGGTGCTGACCCTGCAGGCCTCGCTGACCGCCGAGGCGCCGATCCGGCTGGACTGGCTTTGCGCCCCGGCCCTGCCGGTGCCCGCGGCCGAGGGTGAGCTGATCGAGCTCCATGGCCGCTGGGTGGGCGAGTTCCAGGCCGAAAGGCACAAAATCACCCCCGGCGCCCGCCTGCGCGAGGCGCGGCAGGGCCGGTCGGGGCAAGAGAATCCGCCCTTCGCGATCACCTGCACGCCGGGCGCAAGCTTTACCCGGGGCGAGGCCACGGCCTTCGCCTATGGCTGGCCCGGCGGGCATCGGATGATCGTGGAAGAGCTGCCCTGCGGCCGCCGCCAGGTGCAGTTCGGCCATGCGTTCGGCGCCCATGGCACCGGCACGCGGTTCCAGACCGCGGTCCTGACGGTCGCCCGCAGCGACGCAGGCCTGAACGGCGTGGCCGTGCAGATGCAGGCCCATGTCCGCGACAGGCTGGTGCCCTGGGTCCGCCCTTCCCGCCCGGTGCATTACAACTGCTGGGAGGCGGTCTATTTCCAGCACGACCTGCCCACGCTTTCGGACATGGCCACCCGCGCCGCCCGCATCGGGGCCGAGCGTTTCGTTCTGGACGACGGCTGGTTCAAGGGGCGCAACGACGACAAGTCCAGCTTGGGCGACTGGGTGATCGACCGGCAGAAATGGCCGCAAGGCCTGACGCCGCTGATCGACAAGGTCCATTCGCTGGGCATGACCTTCGGCCTTTGGGTCGAGCCCGAGATGGTCAACCCCGACAGCGACCTTTACCGCGCGCATCCCGACTGGGCGCTGGGGGCGGCGGATCAGGTGACCGGGCGCCACCAGCTGGTGCTGAACCTCGGGCGGGCGGAGGTGCAGGATTATCTCTTCCAGGCGCTGGACCGCATCCTGGCGGAAAATGCCATCGACTATCTGAAATGGGATCACAACCGCGTCCTGCCGGTGCTGGATGCGGCGCAGGGAGAGGGCATCCTCGCGCTGATGGCCCGCCTGCGCGCCGCCCATCCGGGGGTCGAGATCGAAAGCTGCGCCAGCGGCGGGGGCCGCATCGACTATGGCATCCTGACCCAGACCGCGCGGGTCTGGCTGTCGGATTGCATCGACGCTTTGGAGCGGGTCAGGATGCAGGCCACCGCCAGCCTCTTTTTGCCCGGGGCGCTGGTCGGCAGCCATGTCGGCGCCTTCCACGCGCATACGACGGGGCGGAACCTGCCGATGGCCCTGCGCGCCTGGGTCGCCGCCATGCGCCATATGGGGTTTGAATCCGACCTGACCGCCTTTTCGCCCGAGGACGAGGCGGTGCTGACCCAAGTGACGGCCTGGTATAAGGAAAACCGCGGCTGGATGCATAGCGGAGAGATCCGCCAGCTGGAGTGCGAACCGGGCCGGACGGCCGAGATTCAGCTGGCCGCCGACGGCACCCGCTTCGTGGTCTTTGCCGCGCAAGAGACCATGACCAAGGCGCAGCTGCCCCTGCCCCTGCGGCTGACCGGCCTCGACCCAAGCGCGCGCTATGAGATACGGCTGCGCAACCCCGAGGCCGCCCCTGGCCCCTCTCGCGGGGAGGTGGCGCTGAAGACCGGGCCCCTGACGCTCTCGGGCCAGGCGCTGATGACGGCGGGGGCGAACCTGCCCCTCGCCTGGCCGGGCACGCTTTACGTCCTGGAAGGACGCCGACTTTGACATTGCAAGACAAGGGCTTCGGCCCGAAAGGAGACCGCATATGACCAAGATCACCTTCATCGGAGCCGGCTCGGCCGTCTTCACCAAGAACATCGCGGGCGACATCCTCAGCCGCCCGGCGCTGGCCGATGCCGAGGTTCGCCTCATGGACATCAACCCCGAGCGCCTGGCGGAAAGCGAGATCATCGTGGGCAAGCTGGCCAAGACGCTGGGCGGCAAGGCGAAGGTGCGCACCTTCTCGAACCAGCGCGAGGCCCTGGACGGCACCGATTTCGTCGTCTGCTGCTTCCAGGTCGGCGGCTATGATCCCTGCACGATCACCGATTTCGAGGTGCCGAAGAAGTTCGGCCTGCGCCAGACCATCGCTGATACGCTCGGCATCGGCGGCATCATGCGCGGCATCCGCACGGTTCCGCATCTGTGGAGCATCTGCGAGGACATGCTGCAGGTCGCCCCCAATGCGATCATGCTGCAATACGTCAACCCGATGGCGATCAACACCTGGGCCATGGCGGCGAAATATCCGACCATCAAGCAGGTCGGCCTCTGCCATTCGGTGCAGGGGACGGCTTACGAACTGGCCCGCGACCTGGACATTCCGGTCAGCGAAATCCGCTACAAGGCGGCCGGGATCAACCACATGGCCTTTTACCTGACCTTCGAGCATCACCAGCCGGATGGGTCGTGGAAGAATCTCTACCCCGATCTGCTGCGCGGCTATCGCGAGGGGCGTTTCCCGAAACCCAGCCACTGGAACCCGCGCTGCCCGAACAAGGTCCGGTACGAGATGCTGACGCGGCTTGGGCATTTCGTCACCGAGTCCTCGGAGCATTTCGCAGAATACACCCCCTGGTTCATCAAGCGCGACCGGCCCGACCTGATCGAGAAGTTCGGCGCCGACACGGCGCGGCTCTACACCATGTTCACC
>CAMFIX010000306.1 GCA_945952425.1 uncultured Pseudorhodobacter sp.
GGTCAGAACCGCCCACTTGCCGTCGTCTTCCAGGATCAGACCCATGGCGACGCCCGCCACGGCGGCCTTCAGCGGCACGCCCGCGTCCAGCATCGACAGGGCCGAGCCGCAGACCGTCGCCATCGAGGACGAGCCGTTGGACTCGGTGATCTCGGAGACGATGCGGACGGTATAGGGGAAGTCGGTCGCAGCCGGCAGAACCGCCTGCAGCGCGCGCCAGGCGAGCTTGCCATGGCCGATTTCACGACGACCGGGCGAACCCACGCGGCCCACTTCGCCGACCGAATAGGGCGGGAAGTTGTAGTGCAGCAGGAAGTTCGAACGGAAGTTGCCGTTCAGCGCGTCGATGATCTGCTCATCCTCGCCGGTGCCGAGCGTCGCCACGCAGAGCGACTGGGTTTCGCCGCGGGTGAACAAGGCCGAGCCATGGGTGCGCGGCAGGACGCCGGTCTGCACGTCGATCGGGCGCACCGTGCGGTTGTCGCGGCCGTCGATGCGCGCGCCCCCGTTGATGATGTCGCCGCGCAGGATCGAGCTTTCCAGCTTCTTGATCGCGGAGCCCAGATTGATGTCCTTCTGGTCCTCTTCCGTCAGCGAGGCCACGATGGCATCCGCCGCCGCGCCGATGGCGTTCGACCGCTCTTGCTTGTCGCGGATCGCGAAGGCGGCGCGCATCTGCGCCTCACCGGCGGCCTTGACCTTGGCATAGAGGCCCGAAATGTCGGGGGGCGAGAAGTCGAAGGGCTCTTTCGCCGCACCTTCGGCCAGCGAGATGATGAGGTCGATCACCGGCTGCATCGCCTCGTGGCCGAACTTCACGGCGCCGAGCATTTCCTCTTCGGTCAGCTCATAGGCCTCGGATTCCACCATCATCACGGCGTCCTTGGTCCCGGCGATCACCAGGTCCAGGCGCTGTTCGGGGTTCCCGCGCAGCTGGCTCATGTCGTCCATGGCCGGATTCAGCACGTATTGCCCGTTCGAGAAGCCGACGCGCGCCGCGCCGATGGGGCCCATGAAGGGCACGCCCGAAATGGTCAGCGCGGCCGAGGCCGCGATCATCGCCACGATGTCGGGGTCGTTGACCAGGTCGCAAGACAGCACGGTCGCCATGACCAGCACTTCGTTCTTGAACCCTTCGACGAAGAGCGGACGGCAGGGCCGGTCGATCAGGCGGGAGACCAGCGTTTCCTTTTCCGAGGGCCGCGCCTCGCGCTTGACGAAGCCGCCGGGGATCTCGCCGGCCGCGTAGTATTTTTCCTGGTAATGCACGGTCAGGGGGAAGAAGTCCTGGCCCGGCTTGGCCGATTTCGCGAAGGTCACGTTGGCCATGACCTGGGTCTCGCCCAGCGTGGCGATGACCGAGCCATCCGCCTGCCGCGCAACCTTCCCCGTTTCCAGCGTGAGCGTTTCATTGCCCCACTGGATGGATTTTTTCGTCACATTGAACATCTGTCGTATCCTCTGGCGACCCGGCCCCTGCCGGTGTCCCCGCATATATGGCGGCCCCATTGCCGCTGCCCCCAATCCTGATGCACGGGCCCCGGGGGTAAGGGCCTCACGTCGCAGATGGCGCGGGCCATACAGCAAAACGGGGGGTTTGGGAAGCGCGGAGATTTCGGGGGGGTCAAGGAAGGGCGTATTTGGGTCAGTATGAAAGGGGTCAGTGATCCTTGCCCGACACCAGCGCCACCCCGCCCAGCGTGATGACCAGCCCCGCGCCCATCGCGAGCGTCAGGGGCTCGGCGAAGACGAAATGCGCCCAGATCATCGTCAGGGGCGGCGAAAGATAGATCACGGCGGCGACGCGGTTCGGGGGATAGAGCCTGAGGCAGAAGTAATAGATGCCCCAGGACAGCAGCGTGGCGACGAAGACCAGCCAGGCGATGCCGCCGAGCGAGACCCAGGTCAGCGGCGGCAAAAGCCCGCCCCCAAGGGCTGCGAAAGGCGCGAAGAAGGCGGCGGCCCACAGGCATTGCAGGCAAAGCCTTTGCAGGATGCTCGCCCCCGTCGCCCGCTTTTGCAGCACCGTCGACAGGCCGAAGGTCACCATGCCCAGGATCGGCAGCGCATAGGCGAAAAGCGGCGCGGTGCCGAGGCTGACCGCATCGACCGAGGTCAGGATCACCCCCCCGATGCCGATGGCCGTGCCGAGGAGCTGGCGCGGGCTCATCCTCTGGCCCAGCATCGGCCAGCTCAAGCCCGCGATGGCGAGGGGCACGAGGTCGGCCATCAGCGCCACCAGCCCCGTCGGCACCCTGAGCGCGATGGCCCAGGAAAACCCGCCGAGGTAAAGGAACATGCCGAGGAAGGCGAAAAGCCCCTGCTGCAGCACCGCTGCCCGGCTCGGCCGCGGCCCCCGCAGCGCGAAGGGCAACAGGATCAGCCCCGAGGCGAGGCTGCGCCAGAACAGCATCGTCTCGACCGCGGCCTCTTCGGTCGCAAAGCGGATGCCGACGAATCCCCCGCTCCAGGCGACGATCATCAGCGTGGCGAGCAGGGGAAAGAGGAAGGGCTGCGGGCGGGGCAGGGCGAGGCTTTGCATGGGGCGAAGCTGTGGGGGCGGGTTGTCGGTTTCGCAAGCGATTCCGACGCTTTGCGACCAGGAAGCGAAGTCACGGCCGAAAAACCGCACCGACAGGCCAAAAACCCTGCAGACAAAGGTTGATCGCGGGGGCGGGATGCCTAACTTCAGGCCATGACCTGAACGGAGGACCGATGCCCCACAACACCCCGCTGATCGGAACGATTGCCATGGGCCTCGGCCTTGCCTTCCTCTTGGGGCTCCTGGGGCAAAGGCTGCGCTTGCCGCCGATCGTGGGCTATCTGATGGCGGGGGTGATCGTCGGGCCGTTCACGCCGGGTTACGTGGCCGACCAGGAGCTGGCGAGCGAGCTGGCCGAGATCGGGATCATCCTTCTGATGTTCGGCGTGGGGCTGCATTTCAGCCTGAAAGACCTGCTTTCGGTGCGCGCCATCGCGATTCCGGGGGCCATCGGGCAGATCGTTGTGGCCACGCTTCTGGGCATGGCGCTGGCCTGGGCGCTGGGGTGGAGCCTCGGCGCCGGGCTGGTCTTTGGCCTGGCGCTTTCGGTCGCCTCGACCGTGGTGCTGTTGCGCGCCTTGCAGGAAAGGCGGCAGATCGACAGCGAGAAGGGGCGGATCGCGGTCGGCTGGCTGATCGTGGAAGACCTGGCCATGGTGGTGACGCTGGTGCTGCTGCCGCCGCTTGCAGGGGTGCTGGGCGGCGTCTCGCCGGCGGAAAACGGCGGGTTTGCGCTGTCGCTTGGCCTCTCGCCGCTTTGGGCGACGCTGGGGGTGACGGCGGTCAAGGTCGGGCTCTTCGTCGGGCTGATGCTGATCCTCGGCCGCAAGATCATCCCGATGGTCTTGCATTACGTCGCCCATACCGGCTCGCGCGAGCTGTTCCGCCTGGGCGTCCTGGCGATTGCGCTGGGCGTCGCTTACGGCTCGGCCAAGCTCTTCGGCGTGTCCTTCGCGCTGGGGGCGTTCTTCGCCGGGATGGTGCTGGCGGAAAGCCCGCTCGCGACCCAGGCCGCGAAAGAGACCCTGCCGCTGCGCGATGCTTTCGCCGTGCTGTTCTTCGTCTCGGTCGGCATGCTCTTCGACCCGATGATCCTGGTCGAACATCCGGTGACGGTGCTTGCCACCTTCTTCATCATCACCTTGGGCAAATCGGCCGCCGCCTTCCTGATCGTGCGCGCCTTCGGCCATGGCCAATCGGTGGCGCTGACCATTTCGGCCTCCCTCGCGCAGATCGGCGAGTTTTCCTTCATCCTGATCGTTCTGGGCGTGAACCTCGATCTCGTGCCGGTCGAGGCGCGCGACCTCGTTGTGGCGGGCGCGATCCTGTCCATCGTGGCCAACCCCCTGGCCTTCCGCCTGATCGACTGGCTGGAGACCCGCGGCACCGCCCCCAAGGCGCCCGACCTTTACGAAGTCCCCGTGGTCGAAGAGCCCGCCCGCCTGCCCGCCACCAAGCAAAGCGGCCATGCCGTGCTGATCGGGGCGGGCCGGGTCGGCGCGCTGATCTCGGCGCGGCTGGCCGAGGCGGGGATCGCGCATCTGATCGTCGAGGAAAGCGAGGACCGGGCAGCCGCCGCCCGCGCCCGCGGGATCGAGACCTTCCAGGGCGAGGCCGCCACGATGCTCGACCTCGTGAACCTGCCCGGCGCGCGGCTGGTGATCGCGGCCATCCCCGATGCTTTCGAGGCGGGCCACCTGGTCGAAAGCGCCCGTGCCGCGAACCCCGGCCTGCGCATCCTGGCGCGGGCCCATGACGACGAGGGGATGCGCTATCTCAAGGGGCTCGGCGCCGACGAGGTGCTGATCGGCGAAGAAGAGCTGGCCGTCGCGATGAGCCGCAACGTGCTGGCCGCCGAACACGCTGCCGTGGAATTGACGTCCTCCGAAATGACGGCCGCCGAACCCCCGGCGGCAAGCCCCGCGGCCTGAGGCGCAAAGCAAAACGCCCGCGGCGTAGGCCGCAAAGCAAAACGCCCGCCACCTTGCGGGGCGGGCGTTGCCATGAC
>CAMFIX010000307.1 GCA_945952425.1 uncultured Pseudorhodobacter sp.
GGGCGGAGGTCAGGAGGCCCGGAAGGGCCCAAGCCGCCATTTGGTCGATGAGAAAGGCAACCAGGCGCCGCAGCGGGTGCGGCGCCATGTCAGATATTCTCCGCCTGCGGCATCCCCAGGACGTGGTAGCCGCAATCGACGTGGACGACCTCTCCGCTGGTGCAGTTGCCGTAATCGCTGCACAGCCAGACGGCGGTGCCGCCGATGGCCTCCAGCGTGGCGTTCTGGCGCATCGGCGCATTGGCCTCGGTGTGGCGGAAGGTGGCGCGGGCGCCGCCGATGGCGGCTCCGGCGAGCGTCTTCATCGGGCCGGGCGAGATCGCATTGACGCGGATCTTCTGCGGCCCGAGGTCATTGGCGAGGTAGCGCGTCGCGCTTTCCAGCGCGGCCTTGGCCACGCCCATCACGTTGTAATTGGGCGTCACGCGGTTGGAGCCCGCGTAGGTCAGGGTGATGAGGCTGCCGCCGTCCGGCATCAGCTGGGAGGCGCGGGCGGCCACGTCGATGAAGGAAAAGCAGGAAATGTGCAGGGAATTCAGGAAATTCCCCTTGGTCGTGTTGATGAAACGTCCGGTAAGTTCATTCTTGTCGGAATAGGCGATGGCGTGGATCAGGAAGTCGATCGTCCCCCAGCGGTCCTTCAGCGTTTCAAAGCAGGCGGTCAGGCTTTCGTCGTTGGTCACGTCCACATCGACCAGGAAGTCGCTGCCGACCGAGGCGGCCAGCGGCTCGACCCGCTTGCCGAAAGCCTCGCCCTGGTAGGAAAACGCCAGCTCGGCGCCCTCGGAGGCCAGCGCCTTGGCGATGCCCCAGGCGATGGAGCGTTCGTTCGCCACGCCCATGACGAGGCCGCGCTTGCCCTTCATCAATTCCGCCATATCCGTCTCCCTGCGAATTTTCTGCGAAAATTCTGTGGCTTAGCCGAGGTACTTGCTCATCACCAAAGTCGCATTGGTCCCGCCGAAGCCGAAGGAATTCGACAGGACGGAATCCATCTCCACCCCCCCGCGCAGGGTGGTCACGATCTCGCCCGGGTCGATGGCGGGGTCCAGCGTCGTCACATTGGCCGAGGCGGCGATGAAGCCCTTGTTCATCATGATCAGCGAATAGATCGCCTCGTGCACGCCGGTCGCGCCCAAGGAATGGCCGGTCAGCGACTTGGTCGAGGCGACGGGCGGTGTTGTGCCGCGGCCGAAGACGCGGCGGATCGCCTCGATCTCGGTCACGTCGCCCGCGGGGGTCGAGGTGCCGTGGCTGTTGATGTAGTCGATCTTGCGGCCCTGGGGCAGGGTCGCCACCGCCAGCCGCATCGACCGCTCGCCGCCCTCGCCCGAGGGGGCCACCATGTCATGCCCGTCCGAGGTCGCGCCGTAACCCGTGACCTCGCCGTAGATTTTCGCACCGCGGGCCAGAGCATGGGACAGCTCTTCCAGCACGACCACGCCGCCGCCGCCTGCGATGACAAAGCCGTCGCGGGTCGCGTCATAGGTGCGGCTGGCCGTGGTGGGCGCGTCGTTGTACTTGGACGACATGGCGCCCATGGCGTCGAAGAGGCAGGACAGGGTCCAGTCCAGCTCCTCCCCGCCGCCCGCGAAGACGATGTCCTGCTTGCCCATCTGGATCAGCTCCACCCCGTTGCCGATGCAATGGGCGCTGGTCGAGCAGGCCGAGGTGATCGAATAGTTCACCCCCTTGATCTTGAAGGGCGTCGCCAGGCAGGCGGAGTTGGTGCTGCTCATGCAGCGGGTCACCATATAGGGGCCCATCTTCTTCGGCGCGCCCTTGTTGATGACCGCATCGAAGGCCTGGAAGAAGTTCGACGTCGAGGGCCCGCCCGAGCCCATGATCAGCCCCGACCGCTCGTTCGAGACATCCGACGGCTCCAGCCCGGAATCCGCGATGGCCTGGCGCATGGCGATGAAGTTATAGGCCGCGCCCGGCCCCATGAAGCGCAGGTCGCGCTTGTCGATATGGTCCTCCAGCACGATCTGGGGCTGGCCCTTCACCTGGCTGCGAAAGCCGTGCTCGGCGTAATCGGGGGCGAAGACGATGCCGGAACGGCCGGCGCGGAGGCTCGCTTCGACCTCGGCCACGTCGTTGCCGATGGGAGAGACGATGCCAAGACCAGTGATGACGACACGGCGCATGGGAGTTCCTTTCTTAAGAGGCGGAGAGGGCGACTTTCATGTCGGTGACCTGGTAGATCACCTCTCCATCCGCTTCGACGCGGCCATTGGCCACGCCCATGGTCAGGCGCCGCGTGCTGAGCGCCTTGGTGAAATCGACGAAATAGCGCAAGAGCTTGCGGTCGGGGCGCACCATGCCGGTGAGCTTCACCTCGCCGACGCCCAGCGCATAGCCGCGCCCCTGCCAGCCGCGCCAGCCGAGGTTGAAGCCGGTCAGCTGCCAGAGTCCATCCAGCCCCAGGCAGCCCGGCATGATCGGATTGCCGGGGAAGTGGCAGTCGAAGAACCAGAGATCGGGGGTGATGTCGAACTCGGCCACCACATGGCCCTTCCCGAATTCGCCGCCGTCTTCCGAAATGTCGGTGATGCGGTCCATCATCAGCATCGGCGGCGCCGGAAGCTGGGCATTGCCGGGGCCGAACAGCTCTCCGCGGGCGCAGGCGAGAAGCGCCTCCTTGTCGAAACTGGTCGGATAGCTGCTCATCTTCGTCCCCCTCAGGTTTCATTCCGTGTAACAGAGCGTGAAGGCCATGCGCAAGGGTTCAGGCCCTTTGCCTTTCCGGCCCTTGCGCCTATCTTGAGGAAAACCCAAGGCGGAGAAGCAGATGGCAGAGGCAGCGACAACGGGCAACAGAGAGGCGCTCGGCGGGATCGTGCTGATCGGAGCGACTTTGCTCGCGCTGGCGGTGGCCAACAGCGGGCTGGCGGCGGGCTATGACGCGGCTTTGCAGGCGAAGTTCGGGCTTTCGGTGCTGCACTGGATCAACGATGGGCTGATGGCGATCTTCTTCCTGTCGGTGGGGATGGAGCTGAAGCACGAGATGGTCGACGGCGCGCTGCGCGACCCGCGGGCGGTGGCTTTGCCGGGGCTCGCGGCCTTGGGCGGCATGGTGGTGCCGGCGGCGATCTATCTCTCGCTGACCGACCTGACGCGGGGCTGGGCGATCCCGACGGCGACCGACATCGCCTTTGCGCTCGGCGTGCTGGCGCTGGTGAAAGGCGTGCCGCCGGGGCTGCGGAGCTTCCTTTTGACGCTGGCCATCCTGGACGACCTCGGCGCGATCCTGGTCATCGCGCTGTTCTATGGCCATGACCTGCAGGTGATGTGGATGGCGCTGGCTTTGCTGCCCATCGCGGGCATGGTCACGCTGATGCGGCGGGGCATCGAGAGTCCCTGGCCGATCCTCGCGCTGGGGGCGGTGCTTTGGGTCTGCGTGCTGCAATCGGGGCTGCATGCGACGATGGCGGGGGTGGTGACGGCCTTCTGCCTGCCGACGCGCAGCCGCAGCGGGGGGCAGCCGCTGCACGATCTGGCGGGCCGGCTGCAGCCCTGGGTCGCCTTCGGCATCGTGCCGGTTTTCGCCTTTGCCAATGCCGGGCTGCCTTTGGCGGGGCTGAAGATCGAGGGGGTCGCCCTGGCGGTAGGGGCCGGGCTGTTGGTCGGCAAATTCGTCGGCGTCCTGGGGATGACGGCGCTCGCCAGCCGTTTCATGCCCTTGCCGCAGGGCGTGGGCTGGGGGCATCTCGCCGCGGCGGCCTTGCTGGCGGGGATCGGGTTTACCATGTCGCTCTTCATCGGCGGCCTCGCCTTCGGCAGCGGAGAAGAGATGAACGCCGTCCGCGCCGGGGTCTTGGGCGCCTCGACCCTGGCGGCGCTGGGCGGTTTGATCCTGTTGCGCATCCTCTCTGGCGCCCGGGCCTCGGCTTGATTATGATGGGTATATGACGATGACACCGGAACAGCGGGCAGGGGACTGGCTGGCACGCGGCGGCTTGCGGCCGACGCGTCAGCGCATTGCCTTGGCACGCCTGCTGGTCGGCGACGGGCAGAACCGCCATGTGACGGCAGAAAGCCTGTTCGCGCTGACGGGCGGGGTGGGCGAGAAAGTGTCGCTCGCCACCGTCTACAACACCTTGCGCGCCTTTTGCGACGCCGGGCTGATGAACGAAATCGTCGTGGACGGCTCGCGGTCCTATTTCGACACGCGCATCGACGACCATCCGCATTTCTATTGGGAGGCCAGCCAGGCGCTGACCGATGCCCCGGCCGACCAGATCGAGATCGCGCGTCTGCCGCGCGCCCCCGACGGGACCGAGATCGCCCGGGTCGATGTGGTGATCCGGCTGCGGCAAAAGTAAGACCGGCGCCTTGCGACGCCGGTCCGGGTCTCAGGCGGCGACGTTGTCCGTGGGCCCCTTGATGCCGGTGATATAGGCCACCACGTCATTGCCGTCGGTTTCCTCCTTGCGCAAGGAGGCCACGATGCGGCCGCGGCGGAAGACCACGATCCGGTCCACCAGGTCGAAGACCTGCCGCAGGTTGTGGGAAATCAGGATCATCGGAATGCCGCGTTCCTTC
>CAMFIX010000308.1 GCA_945952425.1 uncultured Pseudorhodobacter sp.
GTCGTGCCGGTCTGGCCAAGCGCAAAGACAAAGGTGTCCGCCCCATCCCCCCCGGTCAGCACGTCGCGCCCCCAGTCGCCGTTCAGCCGGTCATCGCCCGCCCCGCCGTAAAGCCGGTCGTCGCCGAGCCCGCCGCGCAACGTGTCGTCGCCGTCGCCGCCGAAGAGCGTGTCCTTGCCCGCCGCGCCCGAGAGGTAATTGTCGCCCGCATTGCCCTCGATCCGGTTGGCGAGAATGTTCCCAAGCCCGCGCAGGTCGCCCGCGCCCTGCAGCTGCAGAACCTCCAGCCCCGGGGCCAAGCGATAGCTGATCCAGGATTGCACCGTGTCGCGCCCCGGCCCGGTGTCGAAGATCGCCACATCGCGGTCGATCAGGTAAAGGTCCGCGCCGCCCGCATCGCGGATCACGCCGCCCACCGCGCCCCCGCGCGCATCCACCGTGTCATTGCCGAGCCCCATGTCCAGGTCTCCGGTCAGCCGCCCGGCAAAGCGGTCGTCGCCCGCCCCCATCCAGACATGGCCGCTGATCGTGCCGCCGCCGGTGATCACATCGCCCGACCCGCCCAGGGTGACATTGCCCAGAACCGTGCCGCTGTTGGCCAGCCAGAAGCTGGAGCCGGTCTGCACCAGCCCGACCGTGACCGCGCCCAGGATCGCGCCGGTATTGGCCACCGTGACCGTCACCGGCGCGCCGCTGACATCGCCCGAGACCGCCAGCGCCTGGGGCCCACGGATCGTGCCGGAGTTCACCAGGCTCGCCGAGCCGCCCGCCAGCGCGATGCCGAGATCGCTGCCCGCGACCTCGCCCGAGACCGCGAGTTGCGCGCCCCGCCCGGTGACGCTGATCCCGGTTTCGGCCGTGACATGGCCCGCGACATCCACCCCCGCCGCCGCGCCGACCAAGGCGAGCCCGGTGCCTTGCGCCGCGTTCAGGCTGCCCGCCACGCTCCCGAAGGCGCCGGCATCCAGTGTGACGGCCGCGCCTTGCGTGTCCGACAAAAGCTGGCCCGAGCCGGTGAGGGTGAAGCTCGTCGCGCCGTCGATCAGCAGGCGATCGAGCCAGGCAAAGCCCGCCACCGCCACCCCCGCCGCCCCGGTGCCGCGCAAGTCGAAGGTCGTGGAGGGCAGGACCAACGAGCCCTGCGGCGCCACCACGAGCCGGTCGCCGGAGGCCAGGGTCTGGAACCCGACCCAGGTCGCGGAATAGTCGATCAGATAGGTGGTCATGTCCAATTCCCCTCAAATCCGCAGCCGGATGTTAAGGGGATATTAAGACAAGACGTGAACGGAACAAGAAAATCCTGAAAACTTCGTTAATTCCAAGGCGCGCAGCGAAGCGGCGCTCGCTGCCGTTTTTCCGTGCCATCCTGGGTCCACGCTTCGAAAACCACCCGCGCCACCCAAAAATTTTCGTGCGAAAATTTTTGGGTCTCACCCCGGCAGGGTCACCGTCTTGCCCGGCAGGTAAAGCGCATCCGGCGCCGTGCCGTCGGGGTTCAGCACCACGACCTTGGCGCCATTGGCGACGCGTTCGTAAAGGTCGATCACATCCTGGTTCAGCATGCGGAAACAGCCCGAAGAGGCATCGTGGCCGATGCTCTCCCATTCCGGCGTGCCATGGATGCGATAGCCGTAATCCACCCCCCCGGTCTTCAGATACAAAGCCCGCGCGCCCAGCGGGTTGGTCGGCCCGCCCTCCTGGCCGCCGCGATAGCGCTCCAGCTCGGGGCGGCGGCGGATCATCTCGGGCGGCGGGGTCCAGCGCGGCCAGGTGGTGCGGCCGGCGATCTCGGCCACGCCCGACCAGCCGAAGCCCTCGCGCCCGACCGAAATGCCGTAACGGAGCGCCCGGCCCGGCGTGGTCACCAGATACAGGTGCTTGGCGGCCGGGTCGATGATGACCGTGCCCGCAGGCTCGGCGCTGCGATAGGCCACTTCCTGGCGCAGGAACTCGGCCGGAACCTGGTCGGTCGGGATGGCGCGCACCGGCTTGCCGTGGTCGGTCGAGGCGACATAGCGCGCGGGGTCGGGCGGCTCCAGCGGCGTGGAGGAGGCGTTCATCGCGGCCAGCGTCGCCTCGTCGCAGGCGGAGAGGGCAAGCATCAAGAACGGCAGGCAAAGGCGTGCGGCAAAAGACATTTCCGGCGATTCCTTCGGCGGGATGAGACCAGCCTAAAGCCCAAGGGCGCGGGCGTCAAAGGGCTTTGGCGGCTCAGCAGCCCGACAGCCCCAAGGCGGTGCAGACCCCGGGGTTCAGGACCGGCCCCTGCGCCCCCGGATCAGTGATGGCCATCGAGCCCGAGAAGCTCCAGACCACCCAAGCGATCCCCGCGGCCTCGGCCGCCTGCCGCTTGGCGGTCAGATAGCGGGCGTGGCTGTCGGGGTCCAGCGTCTGGCCGGCCTCGTCGCGCCAATAGGCGCCGAACTCGCCCATCAGCAGATGCGCGGCGGGGATGTCGTGGCTTTGCGCCCAGGCCAAGGCGTCGCGGATCGGCTGGGTCACGGCGTCGTCGGGCGTGGTGGCATAGCCTGCGATCAGCTCTGTCAGCGTGGCGGGCGTGGCAAGCGGCGCCAGCGCGCGGCGGCTGTCGTCGGGGGCGGCGGCGCGGGCCGCGGCCTCGGCGCGCAGCGCGCCCGCGTCATAGCGGTGGCTCGGCGGGAAGGGCAGACCCTGCACGAAGGCCAGCGCCGAGCCCGTCCAGCTGGCGCCCTGATGGGTGAAGGCGAAGGGTTCATAGCTGTGAAAGCTCCACCAGACATTTGGGTCAGGCAGGGGCTGCAGTGCGGTCAGCCCCCAGGCCCCGCCCCAGCAGGCGCCCGACAGGACCAGCGGCAGATCGGGCGCGGCCTGGCGCGCCCGGTCGTGCAGCTGCGCCAGCATCGCGGGCCAGGCCTGGGGCGTGCCCTGGGCGATGGTGTCGCAGTCGATCGTGGGCTCGTTCAGGGGTTCGAAGGCGGTCTTTGCGGCAGGCAGGGGCGCCAGCCCCGTCGCGACCTCGGCCACCAGGTCCAGATAGGCGGGCCAGCCGGTCGTCAGAATCGTGTCGATGTCGCCGGGCTCGCCCGGGGTCGGATAGGCGTGCAGGTCGAGGATCACGGTCAGGCCCGCGGCCTCGGCCTCTTGCACCCGGGCGATCAGCCCCGCGATGCGGCGGGCGCGCTCGGGC
Source organism: uncultured Pseudorhodobacter sp. (assembly GCA_945952425.1). Taxonomy (GTDB): domain Bacteria; phylum Pseudomonadota; class Alphaproteobacteria; order Rhodobacterales; family Rhodobacteraceae; genus Stagnihabitans. The sequence continues at coordinate 3,167 of CAMFIX010000308.1, forward strand.
GCGGGCAAAGCGAGCAGCGGCCCCGGGTCGGCGGCCAGGCGCATCGTGTCAAAGCCATGGGCGACGAGGTCGGGCAGGGTTTGGGGGGTGAAGCTGGCCGGGTAATCGGGATAGGCGAAACCGGGGTCCGCCATGCGGGCCTTCAGCGGCATCCATTGCGTCCAGATGTCGGTCGAAAAGCCGCGATGGGGGGCGAAGGTCTCGGCCGCGGCGGGGAGGCTCAGGGCCAGCAGGATCAACAGGCGAAGCATCGGGCGTCTCGGTTGCGGCGGTTTGGGGGCAGTCTTGCCCAAGCACCGCCCAGGGTCCAGCCCCCAGAGGTCCAGCCCCTAGAGGTCCAGTGCCATCGGCCGGTTCATCGGATTGTCGTTCGGCCCTTGCCGCGGGTCGAGGCCCTTGCGCGGGGGAAGCTCCGGCGCCAGCCGCCAGCCGTGGCGGCGGAAGAAGCCTTGCGCGTGGCGGCTGGCCAGCACGCTCAGCCTGGTCAACCCCAGGCCGCGGGCCGCGCCCAGAACCTCTGCCAGCAGCGCATCGGCGACGCCGGTCCCCATGACCTCGGGCAGAACGAAGGCCATGTTCAGATAGCCGTCGCGCTCCAGCATCATGAAGCCCTGCAGGGCGCCCTCTTCGGCGACAAAGGTCAGATGCGCCCCCAGCCAGTCGCCCCACCCTGCGGGCATGGCGGGATCGGGCAGCCAGCGCGCGATTTCCTCCGGCGTATAGCGGCTGGCCGCACCCTCTCTTACCGCCCGGACGAAGACCTGGCGCAGGCCCGGTGCGTCCTCGGGGCGGTAGGGGCGGATCATGTCACCCGGGCTTTCTTCTTGAACTCCGGCCGGTCCCAGCTGCCGGAGGACATGATCCGCGACAGCACCGCCACCGCGCCATCCACATCGGCCTCGGACGTATAGAGGGGCGTGAAGCCAAAGCGCAGGATGTCGGGGGCGCGGAAGTCGCCGATCACGCCCGCGGCGATCAGGGCCTGCATGATGGCGTAACCCTCGGGATGGGCGAAGGAAACCTGGCTGCCGCGGCGGGCGTGCTCGCGCGGGGTCACCAGCCGCAGGTCGGGGCAGGCGGCCTCGACCCCGGCGATGAAGCGGTCGGTCAGGCGCAGGCTTTGGGTGCGCAGGTCGTTCAGGTCGACACCGTCCCAGGCGTCCAAGGCGGCATCCAGCGCGGCCAGCTGCAGGATGGGCGGCGTGCCGACGCGCATCCTCTCGATCCCGCGGCCGGGGCGGTAATCGGGGTCGAAGGCGAAGGGCGCCTCGTGGCCGAGCCAGCCCGAAAGCGCGGGCTGGACAGTTTCGGCATGGCGGGGGGCCACATAGATGAAGGCCGGGCCGCCGGGGCCGGAATTCAGGTATTTATAGC
>CAMFIX010000309.1 GCA_945952425.1 uncultured Pseudorhodobacter sp.
CGGCGTCTTGCGTCAGCTGCAGGGCGGAGGTGATGCAGAGGTCGGCGAAGTTGACCGACTTCAAGGCCGCCAGGATGGCCGTGTCGGCGACATGAACGACCGGCGCGGCCTCCAAGGAGGCACCGATGACTTTGGCGGTGCGCTGCACCTCCAGCGCGCCGGTGACGGTGCGGCGGGCGGCGCGGATGCCCTCCCATTTCGCGGCCAGGGCGTTGTTCTGCCAGGCTTTCGGCGTCTCGGGCAGGTCCATCAGGTGGACCGAGGACTCCTCGCCGGGGTGACGGCAGAGCCAGACCTCCTCCATGGTGAAGACCAGGATCGGGGCGAGCCAGGTTGTCAGCCGGTCGAACAGGGCCTCCATCACCGTGCGGCAGGCGCGGCGGGTGAGGCTGGTCGGCGCGTCGCAGTAAAGGCTGTCCTTGCGGATGTCGAAGTAGAAGGCCGACAGGTCCGTCGTCGCAAAGGTAAACAGCTTCTGGAAGACGCCCTGGAAGTCATAGCCCGCGTAACCCTCGCGCACCTGGGTATCCAGCTCCGCCAGGCGGTGCAGAACCCATTGTTCCAGCTCGGGCATCTGCGCGACGTCCAGCCGTTCGGCGGCCTCGAACCCCTTCAGCGCGCCGAGCATGTAGCGCATGGTGTTGCGCAGGCGGCGATAGCTGTCGGCCGTCCCTTTCAGGATCTCTTTCCCGATGCGCAGGTCGATGGTGTAGTCCGACTGCGCCACCCAAAGCCGCAGGATATCGGCGCCGTATTCGTCGATCACGGACTGCGGCGCGACGGTGTTGCCGAGCGATTTGGACATCTTCATGCCCTTCTCGTCCAGCGTGAAGCCGTGGGTCAGGACGCCCCGATAGGGCGCGCGGCCCTTGGTGCCCGAGGCTTGCAGGAGGCTGGAGTGGAACCAGCCGCGGTGCTGGTCGGTGCCTTCCAGATAAAGGTCGGCGATGCCGTCCTCGGAGCCGTCCGGGCGGTCGCGCAGCACGAAAGCATGGGTGGAGCCACTGTCGAACCAGACGTCCAGCACGTCGTAGACCTGTTCATAATCCTGCGGATCGACGATGCCTCGCAGCACCTTTTCCTTGAATCCTTGCACATACCAGACATCGGCGCCCTCGGCCTCGAAAGCGGCCTTGATGCGGGCGTTGACCTCGGGGTTCTTCAGTAGGAAGCCCTCGTCGGTCGGCAGGGCGCCCTTCTTGACGAAGCAGGTCAGCGGCACGCCCCAAGCGCGTTGGCGCGAGAGCACCCAGTCCGGGCGGTTCTCGATCATCGCGCTCAGGCGGTTCTTGCCCATGGCGGGGGTGAAGGTCACCAGCTCGCGGATCGAGGTCAGCGCCCGCTCGCGGATCGTGGCGCCATAGTTGCCCAAGCCGTCGTTCAGCTTGCGGTCGATGGCGGCGAACCATTGCGGGGTGTTGCGGTAGATCAGCGGCGCTTTCGACCGCCAGGAGTGCGGGTAGGAATGCTTCAGCTTGCCCTTGGCGAACAGAGCCCCCTGCGCCGCCAGCGCCTTGATGTTGCTGACATTGGCAGGCCCCTCCTTGCCGTCGGGCAGGATGATCGCCTGGCCGCCGAAAACCGGCAGCGAGGCGCGGTAAGAGCCATCGGGCTCGACGTTATAGGTCATCGGCAGGCCGAACTTCAGGCCCATCTGGTAGTCGTCATCGCCATGGGAGGGCGCAGTATGCACAAACCCGGTGCCCGCGTCTTCGGTCACATGGTCGCCGGGCAGCATCGGCACGTCGAAATCCCACTCGCCTTGGCCGCCCTCGATGCCCCGATAGGGGTGAGCGCAGGTAAGACCCGCGAGATCCTCGGGCGTCACATCGAAGAGGCGCCGGGTGAAGTCGGGCCCGGCGATCTTGGCGGCGGCAAAGACGCTCTCGGCCAACTTGTCGGCCAGGATCAGGCGGTGGCCGATGGTCAGCGCGGATTCAGCTGGGCGGCCGATGATCTCGTAAAGCCCATAGCCGATGCCCGGCCCGAAGGAGATCGCGCGGTTCTGCGGGATGGTCCAGGGCGTCGTGGTCCAGATCACCACTTCGGTGCGGGTCTTGGTGAAGATGTCAGCCCCGGCCACGACCGGGAACCGCACCCAGATCGTGTGGCTCGTGTGGTCGTGATACTCGACCTCCGCCTCGGCGAGCGCCGTCTTCTCCACAGGCGACCACATCACGGGTTTCGAGCCCTGATACAGCGCCCCGTTCATCAGGAACTTCATGAACTCGTCGGCGATGACGGCTTCGGCGTGGAAATCCATCGTCAGATAGGGGTTGGCCCAGTTGCCGGTCACGCCCAAGCGCTTGAACTCTTCACGCTGGATGTCGATCCATCCTTCCGCGAACTTGCGGCATTCTTGACGAAAGGCGACAATATCTACGTCGTCCTTGTTCAGCCCCTTGGCGCGGTATTGCTCTTCGATCTTCCACTCGATGGGCAGGCCGTGGCAGTCCCAGCCGGGGACGTAGCGCGCATCGCGGCCCATCATCTGCTGGCTGCGCACCACCATGTCCTTCAGCACCTTGTTCAGCGCATGGCCGATGTGCAGGTGGCCGTTGGCATAGGGCGGGCCGTCGTGCAGGGTGAAATCCTTGCGGCCTGTCTTCTCGCGCAGGCGGTCGTAGACGCCGATCTTCTCCCAACGGGCCAGCCATTCGGGCTCGCGCTGGGGCAGGCCCGCACGCATCGGAAAGTCGGTCTCGGGCAGGAAAACGGTGTCGCGGTAGTCGGGTTCGGCGCTCATCGGCGTCTCCTCGGCAGGTCGGGTTCGGGCGCGGCCCGGAAGCGCCGGGCCCAAGGCAAAAGGGTTCGGTCGGGCGGGAAACGGCCCTGTCCCGGCGCCTTACGACGCCGGGCGGCTAATTCGGGCGATGAGCGCGAAGAAATCCATGCGGGCCTTATAGGAAAGGCGGGCCAAGGGGTAAAGGGGGGCCGTGGCGATGCGTCTCATGGACAAGGCAGGCGCTTGCGGCGAGATTGGCGCCATGGAGACGCCCCTGCCCCCCCGCTTTCCGATCACCGAGGCCGAGATCGCTGCCGTCGTGGCGGCGTTTTACGCGGCGGTGCGGCAGCATCCGGGGCTTGGGCCGGTCTTTGCGGCGCATGTGACGGATTGGCCGGCGCATGAGGCGAAGATCGCGGGGTTCTGGGGCAATGCGATCCTGAACGCGCGGAGTTACGAGGGCAATCCGATGCGGGTGCATCAGCAGGCCGGCAATGTGCGGCCGGGGATGTTTGCGGCCTGGCTGGGGTTGTTCGACAGCGTGCTGGCGCGCGAGTTGCCGGCCGAGACGGCGGCGGCCTGGTCGGCCCTGGCGCATCGGATCGGAGAGAGCCTGATGATGGGGCTGATGCGCTGGAACGAAGGCGTGCCGGTTCTGCGTTAGGCGGGCCGGGGCGCTTGCGGGGGGATCGGCGCTTGGGTAACCTTGCGCCATGGAACCCTCGATCAATGTTTTGGGCGAAGCCTTGCAGCCCTGCTCCACCCAGCCCCTCACCGGGTTTTTCCGCAACGGCTGCTGCGACACCGGCCCGCAGGACCGCGGCCTGCATACGGTCTGCGCGGTGATGACGGCGGAATTCCTGGCCCTGTCGAAATACCTCGGAAACGACCTGTCCACCCCGCGGCCCGAATTCGGCTTTGCGGGGCTGAAGCCGGGCGACCGCTGGTGCCTCTGCGCCAGCCGCTTCCTGCAGGCGCATGAGGAGGGTGCGGCGCCGAAGGTGAACCTTGCGGCCACCCATCGGCGCACGCTGGATGTCGTGCCGCTGGAGGTCTTGCAGCAGGCCGCGCTTTAGGCGCGCTTGCGGCGCAAAAGGCCAAGGCCCGCCAGCGCCGCGGCCATCAGCGGCAGCGAGGCCGGAACCGGCACAGGCGAGGTGCCGCCCACGTCCAGCTTGTTCAGCGCCCAGCTTTCATCGCCCAGGCCCTGGTCATGGTTGCCGCCATTGGACGGCCCCGGCGACGAGAAGGTGACGCTGAAGCGGTTCAGCCCAGCCAGCAGCGTGGCCTGCCCCGCGACCGAGGTCACGCCGCCGCGAAAATTGCCGCCCCAGGGGCCATCGGGGCCCAGCACGGTCGACACCGCCCAGCCCAGCGCATTGGTCGCCACGCTGTCCGCGCCGCCGCCGCTCATCGAGAAATAGCCCTCGAAGACCGTGACCCCGTTCAGCGCCACGCTGAAGAGGTCGTCATAGCCGTTCAGCCCATCGACGCTTTTGGCGCCGAAGAGGTCGAAGGCGATGGCCTGCAGCCCGCCCGTGCTGACGAAATCCACATCCAGCGTGCCGACGCCGCGGTATTCGCCCTGGAAATCGCTGGCGCCGTCATCGAAGACGACAGCCGCCTGCGCCACTGGCGCGGTCAGGCCCAGGGCGCAGGCCAGGAGAGGCCCGTGAAACTTCATCGCATCGACTCCAACTCTGTAAACAGGCCCCGCCCGGGGGCTTTGTCGCAAATTCGGGCCAAATTGAACAGGACGGAGTCGGGAACAATCCGGGCACGGCGCGGCAACAATCGGGCTCAGGCGGCGGGGCG
>CAMFIX010000310.1 GCA_945952425.1 uncultured Pseudorhodobacter sp.
GATGTGTATAAGAGACAGTGGGCGAGCCGATCATGATGGTCGCGACGGCCGCCCGCCACCGGCTCGCGGCCTTTCAGGCGGCGGAATTCCTGATGGATTACCTGAAATCCCGCGCGCCCTTCTGGAAGAAGGAAGACGGCGGGGATTGGGTCGCCGCCAAGGACGCGGACGAAGACGCGCTTAACCGCTGGTAGACCAGCAGGGCTGCAGGTCGCCGGGGCGCGGCGTCGCGTGATAGACCCCGCGGGCGATGGCGCGGGCCAGGCAGGTCGCGGCAGCATGGCCGAGCTGGAACAGGTCTTTGACGGGCTCTTGCAGCGGCCGCGCGCCGGTCGCCGCGGCGAAAACCAGATCGCCGTCCAACAGGCTATGCGAGGGGACGATGGCGCGCGCCATCCCGTCCTGCGCCGCCACCGCCAGCCGCGTCGCCTGCGCCTGGGTGAGGGCGGCATCGGTGGCGACGATGGCGATGGTCGTGGCCTCGCCCATCCTTTTCATCGGCAGCGGGTCGTCCATGGGCGCCATGCCGCCGAGGCCCAGCCCGCCGAACTCGCCCCCCATCTCGAACGGCGCGGCCCAGAAGTGGCGCCCCTGCCCCACCGTCACCGACCCCAGCGCATTCACCGCCACCAGCGCCCCGACCGTGAACCCGCTGTCCAGCACGACCGAGGCGCTGCCCGTGCCGCCCTTCCAGCGCCCCGTCGCCGCCCCAAAGCCCGCGCCGGCGGTGCCCAAGGCGACCTCTTCCGAGGCGGCCTGCAGGGACTGCAGGCCAAGGTCGTAATAGGGATTGCGCGCCCAGGCCTTGTCGCCGCCGTTCAAGAGGTCGAAAAGGATCGCCCCCGGCACGATAGGCACAAGCGCCGGGCCGACCGCAAAGCCCCGCCCCATGGCGCGCAACCCATCCGCCACGCCCGAACAGGCATCCAGCCCGAAGGCCGAGCCGCCCGACAGGACCAGCGCATCGACCTCCTGCACCAGCCGGTCAGGCGCCAGCAGATCCGTCTCCCGCGTGCCGGGCGCCCCGCCCATCACCGAAACCGCTGCGGTAAAGGGCCGCGCGCCGACCAACAGGCTGACGCCAGAGCGCAGCCGGGCCTCCTGCGCCTGGCCCACCTTCAGGCCCGCGACATCGGTGATGAGGTTGCGCGGACCGGGTTTCATGGGCGCCTCCGTTTGCGCCAGCCTAACGCGGGGGCGGCCAAAGCAAAAGGGGCTGGCTTTTCAGCCAACCCCTTGAAACTTATGGCGGACCCGGAGCGATTCGAACGCCCGACCCTTAGATTCGTAGTCTAATGCTCTATCCAACTGAGCTACGGGTCCGCAGTGCGGCGGGGTTTAGTCGCTCCCCCCGCCCTTGGCAAGAGCCAAAACGCCGCCTCATGCGGTTTCTTGCCGCGCGGCCGCCTTGGGCAGGCGAATGACGAAGACCGTGCCCTCGGCATCCGACCGCAACAGCTCCAAAGCACCGCCGTGACCGCGGACGAGCTCGGCCGCGATGGCAAGGCCGAGCCCCGTGCCCCCCGCCCGGGCCGAGCCGGTGAAGGCTGCGAACAGGTGCTCGCGCGCCTTGGGCGGCAGGCCGGGGCCGGTGTCGCCGATGCGCACCCACCATTCGCTGTCGCTTTCGCCGCCCGCAAGCTCGATCGTGCCCTCGCCGCCGGTGGCCTCGATGGCCTGCCGCGCATTGCGCACCAGGTTGGAGATCACGCGGTGCAGCTGCTCGACATCGGCGCGCAGCGTCAGGACGGGCGGGGCGTCGATCACGGCGCTGACCGCACCGGGGCTGTCGCGACCGAGCCCCTCGCCCTCCACCACGTCTTCCAGCAGGGCCCGAAGCGCGAATCGGGTCAGGCGCGGCGGGGCCTCTTCGGCCTTGCCGAAAGCCAGGGTCGCCTCGCACAGGTTCACCGCCCGCGTGATCGAGCCCACCAGCTTCGGCGCGGCGCGGGCCACGGCGGGGTCGGCCGAACCCTCGATCCGGTCGGCGAAAAGCTGCGCCGTGGTCAGGATGTTGCGCAGGTCGTGGGCGATTTTCGCGACGGCGGACCCAAGCTGCGCCAGCCGCTCGCGCTGGCGCAGGGCCTGGGTCAGCTGGGTCTGCATGGTCTGCAACGCCTCTTCGGCGACGAAAAGCTCCACCACCCGGGCGCCGGGCTGGATGATCGAGCGCGCATCCTCGGGCGCGGCCGCATAGGCCTGCATGTGTTTGACGACGCGGCGGATCGGGACGACGATCAGCCGTTGCACGGCGATGAAGAGCAGCATCGCCGTGACGACCGAGATCAGCGCCGAGATCACCAGGATACGCAGCCCGTAGTCGATCATCGCATCGCGCATCGGGCCGGATTGCATCGTGATCTCGATCAGGATGCCGCCCTCCTGCACGGGCTGGCCGATGACGCGGATCACCTGGTCGCGGTCGTCGATCAGGGCGGCGAAAGCGTCGCGGATCAGGCCCCAGGCATCGGCCTCGCGCAGGTCGTAGGTGCCCGCGATGGGCGAGGGGATGGTCGAGGACAGGACGAGCTGGCGCACCTGGTCGCGGCGCAGGACGACGTTATAGACCTCGGCATTCTTCAGAAGCTCGGCCTCCAGCTCGGGCGAGACCATGTCGGGCGCGGCCAGCTGTGCCAGAGAGGCGATCTGGGCCTGTTTCAGCCGCGCGTCCAGGAAATCGAGCCGAAAGCGCGCGACCGAGGGCACGAAGATCAAGACCTCGGTCAGCATGACGAAGGCCACGGTCAGAAGCAGGAATCGCCCCGACAGCGTGTGGAGAAACCGTCCCCTCTGCACCCTTCGCCCTCTTTCACGGCACCAGCCGCTGTACCGCCCTGACGATAAGCTTCACGCCCGCGTTCTCAAAGAGGCGGGGCGAAAAATATGCGCCTGCCGCACGTTTGGCGGATTCTGACAGCGAAGGATAGGGGAAGACGGTGCCTGCGACGGTGGAAAGCTTGACGCGGGCGGTCAGGGCGAGCGACCAGAGGGCGATCTGCTCTCCGGCGCCGGGGCCCGCGAGGGTGACGCCCATCACGCGGCCCTTCCGGATCACCAGTTTCGCAAAGCCCGTGGCGCCGTCGGTCACCCCGCGATCCAGCGCCGAGAGGTCGACGCGCTGGACCTCGTCGCCGGGTTCTGCGAGGCGGCCGATCTGGGCGATCTCGGGCTCGGTCCAGATGGCGCGGGGGATGGGGGCACTGGCGCGGGCGGGCAGGCCGAGCACGGCCTGGCGCAGGACGATGCCGGCGTGATAGCCCGCCAGATGGGTCAGCTGCCCCTGCCCCGCCACGTCGCCCAGCGCGAAGATCCGGCGATTGGTGGTGCGCAGGCGGGTGTCGGTGGTGATGCCCTTGTCGGTGAAGGCGACCCCGGCGGCATCGAGCCCCAGGCCCGCGGTGCGCGGGCTCCGGCCCAAGGCCAGGAGCAGGTGGCTGCCCTGCACGCCCCCGCCCGGCCATTCCAGCCCGCCGGGCAGGCCCCGGGTCGGGGTGGCCCGGATCATCTCGACACCCTCGTCCCGCAGGGTGGCGGTCAAGAGCGCCACGGCCTCGGGGTCTTCGCCGCGCAAGAGGCCGGCGCGGCTGACAATGGTGACGCGCGCGCCCAGCCGGCGGAAGCCCTGCGCGAGTTCCACCGCCATCGCCCCGCCACCCCAGATGACGAGGTGTTCGGGAAGGTCTTGCAGGCTCCAGACAGTTTCCGCGGTCAGGGCCTGCAACCCGGGAAGGTCGGGGACGAAGGGCTGGGCGCCGGTGGCGATGGCAAAGCGGCGGGCGGTGATGGTCTCTCCGGCCTCCACCCTGTCGGGGGCGGTAAAGCGCCCATGGGCGCGGATGACGCGGACGCCGAGGCTCTCGAACCGTTCGACCGAATCATGCGGGGCGATGGTGGCGATGGCGTTGCGCACATGGGCCATGACGGCGGGGAAATCGACTTGCGGCGGGGTGCCCGCGACGCCCGGCCCGCCCTTGCGTGAAGATTCGGCCGCCTTGGCCGCGGCCAGGAGCGCCTTGGACGGCACGCAGCCGGTGTTGAGGCAATCGCCGCCCATCGTGCCGGGTTCCAGAAGCGCGACCTTCGCCCCCATCTGCGCCGCCCCGGCCGCCAGCGGCAAGCCCGCCGCCCCGCCGCCGAGGATGCAGAGATCGACCCTCACCGCCGCAGCTTTAGCAGCAGGGGCAGCGCCGACAAAGCGGCGAGGCCAAGGAGCGGCAGCAGGAATTCGGGGCGCAAAAGGATATGGAGGTTCGGATGCTCGCCCCGGGCAAAGACCTCGCCCAGACCGGCGCCGAGCTGGGTATAGATCACATCGGCCGGGATGATGCCTATGAAAGTGGTGATGGCAAAGGTCCGCAGCCGCACGCCCACCGTCGCCGCGGCGAGGTTGGCCAGGAAGAAGGGCACCACCGGGATCAGCCGCATGGTCAAGAGGACCGAGACCTGGTTGTCGCGCAAGGCCTGCGCCAGCCGCGCCATGGCACCGCCGCGACGCTCGATCCCCTCGGCCATGTCATGGCCGAAGCCAGTCTGCGCC
>CAMFIX010000311.1 GCA_945952425.1 uncultured Pseudorhodobacter sp.
GTCTGGAGGGGTGTGAAACCCCTCCAGCGCTGTCCGCGCGCGCCCCGGTGGTCCACCACCGAACCCCGGTGCCACATCGCCCGAACGAAGCACCCTAGGATCTCCCCCAAAGCCCGGAGCGCCGCAAAAGACGACGCCCGGGGCCTACAGCGGCCAAGGAAGGGCCCGGCCTCACGCCATCCGCCCCCGCGCCCGGACCCGCGCGCCATTCCTCTTTGCAAAATGTCCTACGGGGAGGTCTGGTGGCCCGCCCCCCCTCGGCCGCCCAACCGGCCCTTACCGCGCCCCGAAGGCCGGGCGCATCCAGACCTCGACCCTTCGGTTCAGATGCCGCCCCGCGGGCACCTTGTCGCAGGCCATTGGCAGGGCCTCGCCGAAGGCCGCGGGCACCGGCAGCTGCTCGACCGGCATGCCGGGCACCAGCGCCTTCAGCGCGGCCAGGACCGCCTCGGCCCGGGCCTGCGACAGGTCGCGGTTGGCGGCGGCACTTCCCTCGCCGTCGGAAAAACCAGCCAGGGTCAAGGCCTTGCCCTTGAAGACCCCGGCCTCCAGCATCTGCGCCAGGTCGGCCAGGTTGTCGCGGCTGGCATCGTCCAGCGTGTTCGTCCCATCCTGGAAGCGGAAGGTCAAAGACAGCCGGTCCGCGCCCTCCATCGCGCCGACCAGCGCCTGCAGATCGGCCAGGGTCGTCTCCTCCCCGGCGCCCTTGATCGCATTGATCAGCCGCGTGCCATCGGCGCCCATCGGCAGACGCTCGACGCTGCGGTCGGTCAGGCCGGTGCGGGCGATCACGGCCTGGGCGACGGGGGTCGACAGGAAAGCCAGGAAATCGCGGGCCACCAGGGGCAGGCGGTGGCGGGGTTTCAGCAGGAAGACCGGCAGGGTCAGCGGATAATCCTGCGCCTTCACCGCAAGCCGCCCGGGCGACAAGGGAAAGCCGCAGCTGTCGGTCAGGGGCAGGACGCGCGCCGCACCCGCCTCGCTGCGGCCGGTCACCGCCAGCGCCCAGGGGTCGCGCGCCACGGCTGCCGCAAGCTCGACGGCCGAGCCATGCAGCTGGCTCACCGCCAGGTCGCGCCCCAGCCGCGCCTTCAGCGCCCGGCCGAGGTCGCTGTCGGCGGCCAGCCCATGCAGCACCAGCGGCATGTCCGGCCCGCCGATCTGGTTCCAGTTCGTGACCTCGCCCGACAGAACCCGGGCGAGGTCGGTCGTGGCGATCCGCGGCATCGGGTTGTCGGGCGCGACGATGGGCACCATCGCGTCCAAGGCCACCGACTGGCTGCCCAGGTCCGGCTCGGTCAGCGAGGAGAACGACAGCAAGGCCGCCCCCGACAGCAGCGCATCATGCGCGGCCTGCGGGGCGGCGGGCGCAAAGCTGACCTCGGCCATCACATCGCCCGCCGCATTGGTCAGCACGGCAGGAGGCCCCTCGGCATAGGTCCAGCCATGGGTCTCGGCAAAAGCCTGCAGCAGGGGCGCCAGCAGCCGCCCGGCCATGTCGGCGCTGCCGGTGATCGCGATCTCGGCCTTGGGCGCGGTCAGGTCGGGACAGGCCGGACCCTCGCAGGTCACGCCCTCGGCATCCACGGTCAGCGGGCCATAGGGGGTCTGCAGCCGGAAGAACTCGCCGTCATAGCCGTTCAGCAGGCCAGAGACCGACAGGGCGCCATCGCGCGAGGTCAGGGTGACATCCTGCGCCCAGCCCTGCCCCGGAATCAGAAGCGCGGCGAAGACCGCCGCGCGCCACTGGTTGACCATTCCGCACCCCGTTTACCGCGAGGCGACTTTCATCTCCTGGTCGAGATTCTTCAAGTGCATCACGACACGACCGGCGGCACAATCCGGCAGATCGACGCGCAGGCCGGTGGCATCGGCCTGGCCGAAACGGCTGGAGATGGTCTGGCCGATCAGGCTTTGGCCACAGGTCGCGGGGGTCGAGGCCAGCTCCAGCATCGGCTCGGCCGTGCCTTCGGCGGGATAGGTGAAGACCTGCGCCAGGCGCGGATGGGCGAGGTCGGCATCGCCGAGGCTCGCCATCCAGCCTTGCCCGCTGGCCGGGCCGGGGCCGGGGGCCTCGGCGCTGACATCGCTGGGCCCGATCCCGTGCAAGGCGACATCGGCCGGGCCGCTCCAGGTGACGGCAAAGCGGCGATAGCGGCCAAGGTCGGCCACCGGAACCGCGGCGCTGACCGTCGTGCCATCGGGCAGCCGGGCCGAGACCGCGCCATCCGCCGACAGCGCCGGCAGCACCATATGCAGGGGCCGCCCCGTCGGCATCCGGGCAGCAAGCACCATCCCGGCATGGGTGATCTCGACCGGGGTTTCGGCGGCGCAGGGCGCATCCAGCGTCAGGGCGATGACGGCGCCCTCTTTCGGCGTCAGGGTCAGGACGGGGGTGCAGGTCGCGGCCATGGCGGGCTGGGTCAGACCCTGGGCGGCATCGCGCGACACGGCGGCGGCGGAAAGCTGGGTGATCTGCTGCGGCACTAGGCTCGCCATCCGCGCCGCATGCCGCTTTTGCGCCGCCTCTTCGACGAAGCGCCCGCAAAAGAGCGCCAGTCCCACGACCAGGCAGGCTCCGGTGCCCCGCAAGAGAAGGGCCGACAGCATGGGGCTCATGGATTCGCGCATCGCAATCTCCTGCCGTTCTGGCATTAACCACGAGGCAATCATTCGGCCGCAATCCGGGCCTGTGTTGGTCGCGATTTGGGAAAGACTGCGGCGAAAGCGGCCAGAATGTGGCCGCCTTCCCTGGTCTTGGTCAGTCCAGCTTGCCGTGGCAGTGCTTGAACTTCTTGCCCGAGCCGCAGGGGCAGGGGTCGTTGCGCGAGGGTTCGCCCCAGGTCGCGCGGTCGTTCTCGTCAAAGCCCGGGCGCGCGGCGGCGGCAGGGGCCGCGGGCGCCGGGGCGGGAACCGCCGCCGGTTGCGCCTGGGCCGCGGCCTGCTGCTGGGCCAGCATCTGCTGCATCATCGCCTGCTGTTCGTCCTGCGTCATCGGCCGGATCAGCCCCAGCTTGTGGGTCACTTCCTGCCGCAGCGAGTTCAGCATCGATTCGAAGAGCGCGAAGGCCTCGGTCTTGTATTCGTTCAGCGGGTCGCGCTGCGCATAGCCGCGGAAGCCGATGACCGAGCGCAGGTGTTCCAGCGTCACCAGGTGCTCGCGCCACTTGGCGTCGATGGTCTGGAGCAAGAGCTGCTTTTCGATCTGACGCATGGTCTCGGCCCCGAAGGCCTCGGTCTTCTGCGCCATCATCTTGTCGCTTTCGGCGATGACGCGCTCCAGCATCACCGCCTGATCGACGCCTTCTTCGGCGGCCCAGGCGATCACCGGCAGGTCCATGTTCATCTTTTCGATGATCGCGGCGTAAAGGCCCTTGGTGTTCCACTGGTCGGCATAGGATTTCGGCGGCAGGAAGGCATCGACCAGGTCTTCGGCGACCTGGTGGCGCATGTCCTGCGCGATTTCCTCGATGTCCTCGGCCTCCATGATCTCCAGCCGCTGGCTGAAGATCGCCTTGCGCTGGTCGTTCATCACGTCGTCGAACTTCAACAGCTGCTTGCGGATGTCGAAGTTGCGGCCCTCGACCTTGGCTTGCGCGCGCTCCAGCGACTTGTTGACCCAAGGATGTTCGATGGATTCGCCGTCCTTCAGGCCCAGCGTGGACAGAACCTTGTCCAGCCGCTCGGACCCGAAAATCCGCATCAGGTCGTCTTCCAGGCTCAGAAAAAACGCCGAGCGCCCCGGGTCGCCCTGACGGCCCGAACGGCCGCGCAGCTGGTTGTCGATGCGGCGGCTTTCGTGGCGTTCGGTGCCCAGCACGAAGAGCCCCCCGGCGGCCAGAACCCGCGCCTTTTCCTCGGCATGTTCGGCCTCGATCCGGGCGCGGACCTCATCGGGATGCGCCTCGGGATTGGCGGCCAAAGCCTCCATCACGTTCATATCGACATTGCCGCCCAGCTGAATGTCGGTGCCGCGGCCCGCCATGTTGGTGGCGATGGTCACCGCGCCGAACTTGCCGGCATCGGCGACGATCTTGGCCTCTTGCTCGTGCTGGCGGGCGTTCAGGACGTTGTGCTTGATCCCCGCGGCCTGCAGCAGGCCGGACAGGTATTCCGACTTCTCGATCGAGGTCGTGCCGACGAGGATCGGTTGCCCCTTGGCATGGGCCTCGGCGATGGTCTTGACCACGCCGTCATATTTTTCCTTGCCGGTGCGATAGACCTGGTCGTGGTCGTCCTTCCGCGCAATCGGGCGGTTGGTCGGCACTTCGATGACGCCGAGCTTGTAGATTTCCATGAACTCTTCGGCCTCGGTCGCGGCCGTGCCGGTCATGCCCGACAGTCGCTCGTAAAGCCGGAAGTAGTTCTGGAAGGTCACCGAGGCCAGCGTCACGTTCTCGGGCTGAACCTTCACCCGCTCCTTTGCCTCCAGCGCCTGGTGGAGCCCTTCGGACAGCCGCCGCCCGCGCATCATGCGGCCGGTGAATTCGTCGATCAGCATGACCTCGCCATCCTTGACGATGTAATGC
>CAMFIX010000312.1 GCA_945952425.1 uncultured Pseudorhodobacter sp.
GCCCCAGAGCGCGCCGATCTGGCCCAGTTGGCCGGGGCAGATAGCGACGGTGTCGAGGAACTTCTCGACCTCGGCGAGCTGTGTTTCGGCGGCGACGATGGCGCCGACGCGGTGGCCGGTCAGGCGGTAGGCCTTGGAGAAGGAGTAAAGCTGGATGAACGTGTCCGCCCAATCGGGATCGGCAAAGAGGTCATGCGGGCGGCCAGAGCGGGCGTCGAAGTCGCGGTAGGTCTCGTCGAGGATCAGCGCGATGCCCTGCGCGCGGGCGAGGTCGCGGAAGGCGGCCACGACCTCGCCCGGGTATTCCACCCCGCCGGGGTTGTTGGGGGAAACCAGGACGATGGCGCGGGTCTTCGGCCCGATCAGCGCGGCGGCCTTGGCCGGGTCGGGGATCAGGTCCGCCCCGGTCGCCAGCGGGACCGCCTTCACGCCCTGCATGTCGAGCCACATTTTATGGTTGAAATACCACGGCGTCGGCAGGATGACCTCGTCCCCCGCCCCGGCCAGCGTCGCCATCACCGCGGGGAAGGCCTGGTTGCAGCCTTGTGTGATCGCCGTCTGCTCGGGCGCGATCCCCCCGCCATAAGCGGCGCTCCACTGGGAAGCGATTTCTTCGCGCAAGGCGCCAAGGCCCAAGACGGGGCCGTAAAGATGCGCATTGGGGTCGTTCACCGCGGCCTCGGCCAGCGCCTGGCGCAAGGCCAAGGGCGGCAGGTCGACCGGCGCGGCCTGGCTCACGTTTATAAGCGGGCGGTCGGCCGGGAAGGTCAGCCCGGCGATCCAGCGCCGCGCCTCCATCACCGGGGGCGGATCGGTCGCCAGCATGGCAGGGTTCAGGGGGCTCGCTTGCATCTCTCTCTCCGCTTTGGGGCCCGATCATAGCGGGGGCAAAGCCGGGGGCAAGCCTGTGCAAGGATTGGGGATAAGCCCGGCCCGAATCGCGGGGCCCTGCATGGGGCTTGTGGCGACATTGTCCCGCACCCCCGAGATGTGGTAGGCTGAGCCCCGGACGACAGGGCAAGGCGCAGCTGTCCACAGGCTTCTCCCCTGACATGTCCTTGGCTGGACGGACGGGGCGGGCTCGGGCTAGGAACCAGCGCTTGAAGATCACGACCCCGAGAGCGGGGCAGCAAGGAGGCAGGGATGAACGAGGTGGCAACGATCAGGCCGAATGTGCCGGCCCCGACGCCGGGGGCCGAGCCGGAAATCCTGCCCCATAACATCGAGGCCGAGCAGCAGCTTCTGGGCGCGATCCTGACCAACAACGATGTCTATGACCGCATCTCCTCGCTGGTGAAGGCCGAGCATTTCTTCGACCCGCTGCACGCCCGCATCTTCGAACGCACCGCCGCGCGCATCCAGAAGAACGCTTTGGCCTCGCCGGTCACGCTGAAACCCTTCTTCGAGGACGACCCCGGGTTGAAAGAGCTGGGCGGGCCGTCCTACCTCGTGCGGCTGGCGGGGGCGGCGATCAGCGCCTATGCGGCGCGCGATTACGCGCAGATGATCTATGACCTGGCCGTGCGGCGCGAACTGATCGGCCTTGGCCGCGACATCGTGGCGCGCGCGGCCAAGGTCGAGGTGACCTCGGAGCCCAAGGACCAGATCATCGAGGCCGAGCAGCGGCTTTACAAGCTGGGCGAGCAGGGCGTGGCCGAGCGCGGATTCCAGTCTTTCCTGAAGGCGGTGACCGAGGCGGTGAATGTCGCCAATGCCGCCTATCAGCGCGACGGCGGGCTCGCGGGGATTTCGACGGGGCTCGTCGATCTCGACAAGAAGCTGGGCGGGCTGCATCCTTCGGACCTTCTGATCCTGGCGGGGCGGCCCTCGATGGGGAAAACCTCTCTGGCCACCAACATCGCCTTCAACATCGCCAAGGCCTACAAGCGCGGGCGTCTGTCCGATGGCAGCGAGGGCACGGTCGAAGGCGGCGCGGTCGGGTTCTTTAGCCTCGAAATGAGCGCCGAGCAGCTGGCGGCGCGGATTCTGTCCGAAGCCTCGGAAGTGCCCTCCGAACAGATCCGCCGCGGCGACATGACGGAAGGCGAGTTCCGCCGCTTCGTCGAGGCGGCCAAGGCGCTGGAATCCTGCCCGATCTACATCGACGACACGCCCGCCCTGCCCATCAGCCAGGTCGCAGCGCGGGCGCGGCGGTTGAAGCGGACGCATGGGCTGGATGTGCTGGTCATCGACTATCTGCAGCTGTTGAAGGGCTCGTCCAAGGACAACCGGGTGCAGGAAGTCTCGGAAATCACCCAAGGGCTGAAGGCGATTGCCAAGGAGCTGAACATCCCGGTCATCGCCTTGTCGCAGCTGTCGCGCCAGGTCGAAAGCCGCGACGACAAGCGCCCGCAGCTGAGCGACCTGCGCGAGTCGGGCTCGATCGAACAGGACGCCGACGTGGTGATGTTCGTCTACCGCGACGAATATTATAAGGAACGCGAAAAGCCGGGCGACCATGAGCTGGACAAGATGGCCGCCTGGCAGGCGATCATGGAGCAGGTCCATGGCAAGGCGGAAGTCATCATCGGCAAGCAGCGCCACGGGCCCATCGGCTCGGTGGAACTGTCGTTCGAAGGCCGCTTCACGCGGTTCGGCAACCTGGCGAAACCCTGGCAGGGCAGCGGCGGAGGAGACTACTGATGGATTTGCGGCTGCAGGGCAAAAGGGTGGTGGTGACTGGCGGCGGCTCGGGCATCGGCGGGGCGATCTCGGCTTGTCTGGCCGAAGAAGGCGCGGTGCCGGTGATCCTGGCCCGCCGCGCGCCGGAGGAGGCCTTCATGGCCGCGCTGCGCGCCAAGGTTCCGGCCGAGTTCATCCAGGTCAATCTGGCCGACGAGGCCGAGGTGGCGAAGGCGGCGGGTCTTGCCCGCGAAGGTGGGCGCATCTACGGCCTGGTCAACAATGCCGGCACCAATGACGGCGTGGGGGTAGGGGCGGGCGTGGGCGCCTTCCGCGCCTCGCTGGAGCAGAACCTGATGCATTACTACGGGCTGGTGCATCACCTCGAACGCGACATCCGCGCCGAGACCGGCGCCATCGTCAACATCAGCTCGAAAACCGCGGTGACGGGGCAGGGCAAGACCTCGGCCTATGTGGCGGCCAAGGCGGCGCAGCTGGGGCTGACACGGGAATGGGCCGCGGCCTTCGCGCCCGATGGCGTGCGGGTCAACGCGGTGCTTCCGGCCGAGGTGATGACGCCGATGTATGCAAGCTGGCTGCAAAGCTTCGACGACCCCGAAGCGCAGCTGGCCAAGATCACCGCCCGCATTCCGCTCGGCCACCGCATGACCCTGGACAGCGAGATCGCGGCGGCGGTGGTCTTTGCCCTCTCGCCCCGGTCGGCGCATACGACCGGCCAATGGCTTTACGTCGATGGGGGTTACACCCATCTGGACCGGGCCCTGGACGGCTGAGGTCGCCCGGGGGCCGAGCCGGTTGGCTGCAGGCCAGAGGCGAGAGGAGGATCTTGCGCGCTTTGCGCGCGCCATTGGGTCAGAGGGGCGCTGCGGCCAGGGCGTCCAGGATCGCGGTCCAGCCCTTCACATGGCCATCGCGCGCGCCTTCATGGGCGAAGCGGCGCTGGGTCAGGGTCAAGAGCGTGCCCGGGCCATCGGCGGCCAGCGTGATCGTCACCTCGGAGCCCTCCACCGAATAGGGCGATTCCCAGGTGAAACGCAGCTTCGCCGCCGGGATCAGCTCCAGCCAGGTGCCCTCATGCGGAATCTCGCGCCCGTCAGACGTCATCACGATGCGGAACCGCCCGCCGACGCGGCTGTCGGTCTCGGCCCGGGCCGCGCCCATGCCCGCACAATTCGACATGAAGGCGGCCAGGCTCGCCGCTTCGGTCCAGGCGGCATAGACCCGGGCGGGGACTGCGGCGATCCGGCGCGTCACGGTCAGGGTCAGATCATCCTTCAGGTCGTTCATCCTCTTGCTCCTTCAAATGGGTTTCCAGGGCGTCTAGCCGCAGATCCCAGGCCCGGCGCAGCGTCTTGAACCAGGCATCGACCTGGGCCAGCGGCCCGGGCGTCAGCTCGATCCGGTGCTCGCGCCAGAGGGTGCGGCGGTGGACGAGGCCCGCGGCTTCGAGCGTCTTGATGTGTTTCGAGACGGCGTTGAGGCTCATCTCGAAACGCTGGGCGATCTCGGTCACCCGCATCGGGCCTTCCTGCGCCAGAAAGGTCAGGATGGCCCGGCGCGAAGGATCGGCCGCCGCTTTCAGGATCTCGGTCAGGTCGGGGATTCGTTCAACCATGGGGTTGAATAACAAGCCCTGCAGATTCGTTCAACCAAAAAGTGGAATGACAGCACAAACGAAAACGGAGCCCGAAAGGGGCTCCGTCGCGGTTTGGTCCGGGGCGCGCCTTACTTCGGCGCGACCATCATCACCATCTGCTTGCCTTCCAGCTTGGGCATCGACTCGATCTTGCCATTGTCGGCCACATCGCCCGCGACGCGCTGCAACAGCTCCAGCCCCAGCTCCTGGT
>CAMFIX010000313.1 GCA_945952425.1 uncultured Pseudorhodobacter sp.
CGCCAGGACGTCGAGAAGCTCTTCAAGGACAACTTCAAGATGGACCTCCGCGTCGTCGACGCGTCCGAGCAGTTCCTCACCCACCTCGCCGGCGTCAACGACCCCGAGCGTAAGCGCAAGATCATTGGCCGCGAGTTCGTCGCCGTCTTCGAGTCCGAGATCGCCCACATCCGCGCCCACGACGCTCAGGTCGAGTTCCTCGCGCAGGGCACGCTCTACCCCGACGTGATCGAATCGGTCTCGTTCAGCGGCGGGCCTTCCGTCACGATCAAGTCGCACCACAATGTCGGCGGTCTGCCCGAAAAGATGGGCCTGAAGCTCGTCGAACCCCTCCGCGAGCTCTTCAAGGACGAGGTCCGCGCCCTGGGCCGTGAACTCGGCCTGCCTGACAGCTTCATCGGCCGCCACCCCTTCCCCGGCCCCGGCCTCGCCATCCGCTGCCCCGGCGAGATCACCCGCGAGAAGCTGGACATCCTGCGCCGCGCCGATGCGGTCTATATCGACCAGATCCGCCGCCATGGCCTTTACGACCAGATCTGGCAGGCCTTCGCCGCCATCCTGCCGATGAAGACCGTGGGCGTGATGGGCGACGGGCGGACCTATGACTATGCCGTCAGCCTTCGCGCCGTGACCTCGGTCGATGGCATGACGGCGGATTACTACCCCTTCACCCATGACTTCCTGGGCGAGACCGCCACGCGGATCATCAACGAGGTCAAGGGCGTCAACCGGGTCTTCTACGACTGCACCAGCAAGCCCCCCGGCACGATTGAACTGGAGTAACCCTCAGCCCTGGCGCTTGGCGATCTCGTCCAGCATGGCGAAATCGCCCGCATAGGCGCGGGCGACATGGGCGCGGCCCGTCTCGGACAGGCCGCTGCCCGTCGTCTTGCGGTTGCCCGAAGCATTGGCCGGGTTCAGCGCCGTCGCATCGGCCAGCACGTAATCCGCCCCGAACAGCCCCTCCAGGATCGGCACGACATCGGCGGCAAAGCTTTCGACATGGCCATAGCGGGTGCGGGGCAGCTCGTCGAAAAAGATCTGCCGCCGTTGCGCCCGCCAATGGGCGTCGAGATCGCGCAGGCGCGGATCGGCATCGACGGCCGCGGCAAAGCTTTCCAGCGTCAGCACCTCCTCCAGCGGCGCCTCGGCGGGAAGGCCCAGATGCGCCCGCACGCGCGCGGTGTGGTTGCTGTCGCGGGCGAGCTTCTTGCGGAAGGCCGACAGGAACCGGCTCTCGGGGTTCCGAACGAAGGCGAAGAGCGTCACCGCGGGGTCGTCCAGCATCGCCTCCAGCCGGCGATAGCCGACCTGGCGCGGGGTCTTCAGCAGGTTGTCGCGGCGGGAGTGGATCGTGGCGGCAGTGGTGATGGCGAAATTCCGGGCGCCGATCCGTCGCGCGACCGAAAGGTTCAGCGACATCTTCAGGGTCGAGCAGGCGCAGATCGGGTTCGACAGGAAGATGAAGGCGGGGTCGTCCCAGACATGCACCGTGTGGTTGAAGGCCGCCTCGCCGCCGACCAGCTGGGCCATGCGGCGCAGCCGGGGCGTCAGCCTGCCCTGCGGGGCGGGTGTCTGGACCGCGGGCGCGGCCAGCTTTGCGGGTGCGGGGGGCGGGGCCGCCGCATCCGGCCGCGCGCCCTTGGCGGCCTTCGCCTGCTTGCGTTCGGCGATCCGCGCCGCGACACGCCGCGCCTTGGCGTCTTCCGCCGCGGCCTTGCCCCGACCTGCGCCCTGATCCCGGCTCGTGGGCTTCACCCTTTCGGGCCCTTCATATGCTTGCCATGGGTCAGCCTTTGCCCCAAGACCGCCGCGACCTTCTCCACATCCATCGGCTCGCCCAGGAAGTCGAACAGCGGCCGCAGCCCCTCCGGACCCTCGGCATAGGTCGCGTAATCCAGCCGGAAGCAGTTCTTGTGGCTTTCGGCATAGGCCGCGAAGGCCGCATCTGCCCGGGCGAGGCGCGGCATCAGGTTGTCTTTCTCGTGGCCCCGCCACCAGCTGCTGTCGGCCACCTGCGCATGGTCGCGCGTCAGGAACAGGATGCGCGCCTTGGGGAAGAACTGCTGCATGATCTCCAGCTGGCGGGGCATGAAGTTCAGATCCTGCAGGTAGCGGATCTCTTTAAATCCGGCGACACGGGTCTCGGGCGGGATCTGCAGGATCTCGCGGCAAAAGACGTTCAAGAGGCGCCGCGCGGTGCCGTCGATGTCGATCAGCTCGGCGCCATACCAGGGGTCGGAGGGTTGGCCGAGCTCCGGCACGAACCGCCCCTTGCCCGCCAGCTGGTCCTTGCGCATCTGCAGGTTCTGCTCGCGCTGGAAGGCGTCGATCAGCTTGACGATGTGGTAAAGCGCATTGGCATTCTCGCCCCGGATGCAATAGCCGGGGATGGAGTTCAGCAGGTTCTGCGTGAGGGTCGAGCCCGAGCGGCCATAGGTCACGACGAAAAGGTATCCGTCGGTCGGTCGGCGCAGGAAGGCGGCCTCTTTCTGCGCCTCGGTTTTCTGCGCCTCGGTCAGGGCGGGCCTTGCGGCTGCGGGTTTGGGGGCGGCAGGTTTGGGGCCGCCCGCTTTCGGCCCCTGCGGGCCTGCCGTCTTGCCTTGCTCTGCCATCTGTGGTCCTTCCGCCGTCGGTCGTTGCGCGGGGCGCGCTTTGCGCGATGGCGCGCAACCTAATGGCGCCCCGGGGTGAACTCAAGGGAGGTCGAGGGCGGGCGCGTCAGACGAAGCGCCCGTGGCCTGCGACCTCGGCCAGGGGGCGGCGCAGGCTCGGCGTTTCGCGCGGGCGCAGGTGATCGGGCAGCGTCTCCGCCGGGCCCTTGCGACCGATGGCCACCACGACATGCAGCTGATGACCGGGCGGCAGGCCCAGCGCCTCGGCCGCCGCGGGCTTGTCGAAGCCGCCCATCGCATGGGCGATCCAGCCGCGCAGATGGGCCTGCAGCGCAAGGCTCATCCAGGCGGCCCCCGCGTCGAAGGCGTGGCTGACCTGGGGCGTGGGCACCCCGTCCTTCACTACCTCGGCCTGGCTCGCGATGACGACCAGCGCCGCGGCCTTTTCCGCCCAAAGCCGGTTCGACGGCGCCAGAAGCGCCGCGATCCGCGCGAATTCGGGTTCGCCGCGGCGGGCATAGGCAAAGCGGGCGGGCTGGGTGTTCGACCCCGAAGGCGCCCAGCGCGCGGCCTCCAGAAGGATCATCAGCTCGGCCTCGGTCAGGGCTTCGTCGGTGAAGGCGCGCGGCGAGTGGCGTTCGACGAATTGCGCATGGACCGCGTGATCGGGCGAGCGGGGAGAGGCGAAGGGCGCGGTCATGGGGGCTCCGGAATGGCAGATGTCGGCGGGCAGGATGAACCTTGCTGCGCCGCGGCGCCAGAGGGAAAAATGCAAGGCGCGCTTGACCGGCGGGCGCGAGGGGCGTCTCCTGACGGAACAAGGGACGGGGAGGGGCAGGATGCAGGCGATACGGCTTCTGGGGGTGGGCGATCTGCAGCGACAGGAGGTCGCGGTGCCCGAGCCGGGGCCGGGCGATGTGGTGGTGCAGGTCGAGGCGGCCGGCATCTGCGGCACCGACCGGCATCTCTTTCACGGCGAATTTCCCTCGACCCCGCCCGTCACCCTCGGCCATGAATTCGCCGGGCGGATCGTGGCGGCGGGGGCGGCTTCGGGGGGGCGCGTGGGCGCGCGCGTGGCCTGCGACCCCAACATCTTTTGCGGCATCTGCCCGGAATGCCGGAAGGGCCGGGTGAACCTTTGCCGGGCCAATGTGGCGATCGGCCTGCAACGCGACGCCGGCTCTGCCGATTACGCGCTGATCCCGGGGCACCCGGCGCCCCCCCTGCCCCAGGGCATGACGCCCGAGGCCGGGGCCTTCGCCGAGCCCCTGGCCTGCACGCTGCACGGTCTGGACGTCGCGCGGCTGGTGCCGGGAGAGCGGGCGATGGTGCTGGGGGGCGGGGTCATCGGGCTTTTGGCGGTGCAGCTCGCCCGCGCGGCAGGGGCCGAGGTCATGCTGGTGACGCGCCATCCGGCCAAGCGCGCCGTGGCCGAGGCCTTGGGCGCCCGGCTGACGGCCGCCAGCGCCGCCGAGGCCCTGCGGCTCTGGCCCGGCGGCGCCGATGCGGTGATCGAATGCGCGGGCGTCGAAGAGACGATGACCCGCGCCCCCGCGCTCGCCGCCCGGGGCGGGCGCGTGGTGGTGCTGGGCGTGCTGGCCCAGGGCGCGCGCGTGTCCTGGGAGCCCTTCGACCTTCTGCTGCGCGAAGTGGCGATCCTGCCGGCCTTCATCAACCCTTTCACCCAAAGCCGCGCGCTGGAGCTGATCGCCAACGGCACCGTCCAGACCGCGCCCCTGGTCACCCGCCGCATCAGCCTCACCGATGCCCCCGCCGTCATCGCAGCCCCTCCGCCCCCCGGCGACATCAAGACCATGATCCTGCCGTAAGGGCGCGAGAGGGAGGTTCCGGGAGCGGCTAGCCCCCCCGCCC
>CAMFIX010000314.1 GCA_945952425.1 uncultured Pseudorhodobacter sp.
GCAGCCAGAGACGGGGCAGCCAGAGACGGGGCAGCCAGAGACGGGGCAGCCAGAGCGCCCCACGAAAGGCCCCTACGGGGGCCTTTCGCTTTTGCGCCTTGCGTTGGCGCCGAGAAGGTTCTGACCGCGATCCGCCCCGCAAGAGCGCCCCTCCTGCGGCGCCCTCGCAGCCCGCACAGCGCGCCCAGTCGGCAGAGCGGCGGATCGCACAGGGGCGCTGTCGGCAAAGTCGGCAGGGCCCGCCGTCGCAGGGCGCAGCCAGACGAAAGCGATGCACCCCGTCAGGCCAAAGCTCGGCACCTTGCATCCCGCAAAGCCAAAGAAAGCACGCGCTCAAGGCGCTGGCCGACCGCCCCCCTGCATCCGGCACGGCGCAGCCGAGCGTCAGCCCAAACTCCCGCCCAGATCAAACCGGCGAAAACGCACCCGACCTTGCCCTGGCAAAGCAACCCGGCCGCCCAGCCCCCAAGGCGCGCGCAGCCCGAGAACCGACCCCAACCGCCGCAACGCCCCCCCAGTCGGCAGAGCCACCCCGCCGCACAAGGCGCACCGCTGCAGTCGGCAGAGCCCCCTACCCCGCCGCCTTGATCTTCGTGACCTTCGCCCGCGGCTTTGCGACCTTCTTCTCGCCCTCCGGCACCAGCTCTTTCAGCCCCACCAGGAACCGTTTCGCATTCTCGCGGTAAGTCTCCGCCGATTTCAACAGCCGCGCGATCCCCTCGGCATCCAGCTGGCGCACCACGCGGCCGGGCGAACCCATCACCAGCGAGCCGTCGGGGATCTCTTTCCCCTCGGTCACCAAGGCGCAGGCGCCGATCAGGCAGTTCTTGCCGATCTTCGCCCCGTTCAGCACCGTCGCCCCCATGCCGATCAAACTGCCCTCGCCGATCGAGCCGCCATGCAGCATCGCCCGATGCCCGATGGTGCAATTCGGGCCGATCAGCAGCGGATAGCCCCAATCGGTGTGCAACACCGCGTTTTCCTGGATGTTCGAGCCCTGGCCCACCCAGATCATCTCGTTGTCGCCGCGCAGAACCGCGCCGAACCAGACCGAGACTTCATCCTCCAAGAGCACCTTGCCCATGACCTGAGCCCCGGGCGCCACCCAGGTGCCCAGTCCCAGCTCCGGTGCCACGCCATCCAGGTGATAGATCATCGCGCCGCAAACTCCCGGTTCAAGCCTCGCACGAAATCCGCCAGCCCCGGCTGGCGCTCCCGCTTCAGACGTTCTGCGCTCAAAATGGTCACCAAATCGTCAAAGGCCCTGTCGACATCATCGTTGACGATAACATAATCGTATTCGGCCCAGTGACTGATTTCTGCCTGCGCCTTGGCCATCCGTCCGGCGATCACCTCCGGGCTGTCCTGCCCCCGCCCGTTCAGACGGGACTCCAGCGCCGCGATCGAGGGCGGCAGGATGAAGACCGACACGACATCGCGCCCCATCGCATGGGCGATCTGCTGGCCGCCCTGCCAATCCACGTCGAACAAGGTGTCGCGCCCCTCGGCCATCGCGGTCTCGACCGGGCCGCGGGGGCTGCCGTAGAGATTGCCGAAGACCTCGGCATGTTCCAGCATCTGGCCCTCGGCCACCATCGCCTCGAAGGCGGCGCGGGTCTTGAAGTAATATTCCCGTCCCTCCTGCTCGCCCGGACGGGGCGGGCGCGTCGTGGCCGAGACCGAAAAGCGCAAACTCGCATCCCACGCCATCAGGCGGCGCGACAGGGTCGATTTCCCCGCGCCCGAGGGCGAAGAGAGGATCAGCAAGAGGCCCCTTCTGGACATCGTCACTCCACGTTCTGCACTTGCTCGCGCATTTGGTCGATCACGGTCTTGAGGTCAAGGCCGATCCGGGTCAGCTCCAGCGACTGGGCTTTCGAACACAGAGTGTTGGCCTCGCGCAGGAATTCCTGCACCAGGAAGTCGAACTTGCGGCCGACCTGGGCGCTGTCGGCCAGAAGCGCGCGGGCGGCGGCGACATGGGCGGTCAGGCGGTCGATTTCCTCGGTGATGTCGTTTTTCACCGCGATCAGGGCCAGCTCCTGCGCGATGCGCTGCGGGTCCATCGCCTCCGAGGCGGCGAGGAGCTTGGCCACCGCCTCATGCAGGCGCTCGGCCGCGGTGGTTGCGCGCTCGGCCATGGCCGCTTTCGCCTCGGTCACCAGCGCGGCGATCCGGTCCAGCTGGGCCGTCAGAATGCCGTTCAAGGCCGCGCCCTCGTCGGCGCGCATGGCCTGGAAGTCGGCCAGAAGCCCCGGCAGATCGGCCAGGATCGCTTGCCGCAGGGCACCCGTATCGACCTCGGCCGCCGTGGCATCCAGCACGCCGCGCAGGGTCAGCACATCGGCCGCCGTCGCCTGCGCCAGCGTCACGCCCGCCTCCATCGCGGCCTCTTCCACCTGGTTCAGCGCCTGCAAGGCCGCGGCCAAAGCGGCGCGGTTCAGCCGCAACCCTTCGACCCCGTCCCCCATGCCGTCGCGCGCAACCTTCAGGGAAAGCTGGACATTCCCCCGCGCCAAGGCCTTGGTCAGCTCGGCCTTCAGCGCGAGTTCCAGCCCGTCGATCCAGTCCGGCACACGCAGCCGCAGGTCCAGCCCCTTGCCGTTCACCCCCCGCATCTCCCAGGCCCAGGAATGCCCCGCCCCCTGGCCCTTCCGCGTCGCAAAACCCGTCATCGAGATCGTCATGTCTTCCTCCGAAGGCTTGCAACCAGAAGCTGCAGAAGTTTACCATTTGTCGAGATTGTCCGCCAAATCCCAATCGAAGCGTGTATGTTAAGGCATCGGTAACAAGTGTTGCCGCCGGGTTAACTTTCGCAAGCGTGAAAGTCCTGGCCGGCGACCGTCGGAGGGGCCGCGGGAGACCGTGGCGGTGATACATGGCATTGTCGTTTCTGGGCAAGAGTGGAAAGACCGGGAGCAGTTCGGGCGGGCCGTCGGGGCCGCGGTTTGCCATGCTGGCCGAGGTGCGCGCCTATTGGGAAGGCCTGCGCGTCGGGGGCAGCCTGCCCGCCCGCGACCGGATCGACCCGCGCGGCATCGCGGGCGCCCTGGAGAACACCTTCCTCCTGGAGCGTATCGCGCCCGGCATCGCACGCTTTCGCATCGCGGGGATGCAGCTGCATGACATGATGGGCATGGATGTGCGCGGCATGCCTCTGTCGGCCTTGTATGAGCCGCAGGGCCGCAACCGGCTGTCGGATGCGCTGGAGGGGGTCTTTGCGGGCCCGGCCACGCTGGAGCTGTGGCTGGAGGCCGAACGCTCCATCGGTCGCCCGCCGCTGGAGGGCCGGATGCTGATCCTCCCGCTTGTCTCGGCGCAGGGCAAGACCGAGTTGGCCTTGGGCTGCCTGGCTATGGAGGGTGTCATCGGCCGCGCGCCGCGGCGCTTTGCGATCTCGGGCCTGATGAGCGAGGTGATCGAGCGTCGCGAGGCGCAGCGCCGCGAGACCCCGCGCGAGGGGCTGGACCGCCGCCTGCCCGATTTGGCCCCCCAACCGGGCTTCGCCGCCCCGCCGCAAGCCGCCTTTGCCGCGGCCCCAAGCCGCCCGCCCCGCGCCGAAAAGGGCCGCTCGCATCTGCGGCTGGTCTATTCGCGCGACTGAAAGCGCCAAAAGAAAACGGCCACCGGATCGCTCCGGTGGCCGTTTTCTTTTGCGGCAGGGCTTAGAGCGCGACGCGCTTCGGCTCGTCGCGGCGGGCCGACAGCTCTTCGGACACCAGGAAGGCCAGCTCCAGCGCCTGGGAGGCGTTCAGCCGCGGGTCGCAGGCGGTGTGGTAGCGGTCGGACAGATCCTCGTCCGTCACGGCGCGCAAGCCCCCGGTGCATTCGGTCACATCCTTGCCGGTCATCTCGAAATGGACGCCGCCCGGGATCGTGCCTTCCGCGCCATGGATCGCGAAGAACTCGCGCACTTCGCGCAGGACCGATTCGAAGGGCCGGGTCTTGTAGCCCGAGGCCGCCTTGATCGTGTTCCCGTGCATCGGATCGCAGGACCAAAGGACATTGGCGCCCTCTTCCTGCACCGTCTTGACCAGGCGCGGCAGGTGGTCGCCCACCTTGCCCGCCCCGAACCGCGCGATCAGCGTCAGGCGGCCGGGCTCGTTGCCCGGGTTCAGCTTGGCCATCAGCACCTTCAGATCCTCGGCCGTGGTCGAGGGCCCGCATTTCAGCCCGATCGGGTTCAGCACCCCCCGCGCGAATTCCACATGCGCCCCGTCCGGCTGCCGCGTGCGGTCGCCGATCCAGATCATGTGGCCCGAGCCCGCCACCGGCTGCCCGGTGATCGAATCGATGCGGCACAGGGCCTCTTCGTATTCCAGCAGCAGCGCCTCGTGGGAGGTATAGAAGTCCACCGTCGAGAGCGAAGGCGCGGTTTCCGAGTTGATCCCGGCGGCATTCATGAAGTCCAAAGCGTCGGAAATCCGGTTCGACAGCGCGCGGTAGCGTTCCGCCTTGTCATGCTCGGCAAAGCCCAGCGTCCAGG
>CAMFIX010000315.1 GCA_945952425.1 uncultured Pseudorhodobacter sp.
TCGCCCGCCTCCGCCGCCTGATCGAGGAGCGCCAGTCCGAATCGCTGGAAATCCTGCGCTCCTGGATGGAACATGACGAGGAGACCGCCTGATGGCGTTGAAACTGCCGATCTTCGACACCGAGCCCAAGCCGGTGAAGACCGACACTGTCGTCCTCGACCGCGTTGCGCTGGAGGACGAGAAGCTCGCCGCCTACGAAAAGGGCTACAAGAACGGCTGGGACGATGCCAGCGCCGCGACCGCCGACGAGCAATCGCGCATCCGCGCCGATTTCGCGCGCAACCTGCAGACGCTCAGCTTCACCTATCACGAGGCCCGCGCCAGCATCCTGAAGTCGGTCGAGCCGCTGCTCTTGCAGGTCGTGACCCAGCTTCTGCCGGAAATCGCGCGCGAAAGTCTCGC
The DNA here is from genome assembly GCA_945952425.1 of uncultured Pseudorhodobacter sp. GTDB lineage: Bacteria > Pseudomonadota > Alphaproteobacteria > Rhodobacterales > Rhodobacteraceae > Stagnihabitans. Next base: position 403 of record CAMFIX010000315.1, read on the forward strand.
CCCCGCCGTGCTGGAGGCGCTGATGCCCCTGGCCGAGAAGATGGCCGATGCCCCGGTGACGCTGGTGATCAACCCCGCCTGCCGCGCGGCGGTCGAGGGGGTGCTGACCCAGGCCACCGGCCTGCGCATCGAGGTTCAGGAAGAGCCGACGCTCGGCGAAGGCCAGGCCTTCCTTCGCCTTGGAACGGTCGAGGCGCATGTCGACCTCGACCAGGCCACTGCAGATATCGCCGCCGCCGTGCGCGGCTTTTTCGACACTCCCGTAAAGGATCGCCCAAATGGATAATCCGGAAAGCAACCCCTTCGCCCAGGTTCCGATCGAGGTGACGATCTCGGTCGGCAAGGCGCGGCCCCTGGTGAAAGACCTGCTGCGGCTGGGTCGCGACGCCATCCTGCCGCTGGATCGCCGCGTCGACGACCCGGTCGAGCTTTACGTCGGCGACCGCCTCATCGCCCGGGGCGAGCTGCAGGAGATGGAGGGCGACCAGGCCGGCCAGCTTTGCGTGCGCCTGACCGAAGTGGCAAACCTCAGGGGCGGGTTGTGAAATTCCTCCTGCCTTTCCTGGCGCTTGCCCTGACAGCCGATGCCGCGCTGGCGCAAGACCTGTCGCTGAATTTCGGCGATACCGGCTCGCTCGCCAATCGCTCGGTCGAGCTGATCCTGCTTGTCACCGTCCTCAGCCTGGTGCCGGGGCTGGCGGTCATGGTGACCTGTTTCCCCTTCGTCGTCACGGTTCTGTCGATCCTGCGGCAGGCGCTTGGCCTGCAGCAGTCGCCGCCGAACATGGTCATCATCAGCCTCTCGCTGTTTTTGACCTGGTTCGTGATGGACCCAGTCCTGACCGAGGCATGGACCAAGGGGGTCGAGCCGATGTCGGAGGGCAAGATCCAGGTGGATGAGGCGATCCCCCTGATCGCGGCGCCTTTCCGCGGCTTCATGGCGCATCGCACCGACCCCAAGACCTTCGCCGAGCTGCAGGCCCTGCGGCCGGGTGAGACCTCGACCCTGCAGGATGCACCCTTCTCGCTGTTGGTGCCGTCCTTCATGCTATCGGAAATCAGCCGCGCCTTCCAGATCGGCTTCCTGATCTATCTGCCCTTCCTGATCATCGACCTGGTCACCGCGGCGATCCTGATGGCGATGGGCATGATGATGGTGCCGCCGGCCGTGGTTTCCTTGCCGTTCAAACTGGCGTTTTTCGTCGTGGCGAACGGGTGGACGCTGATCTCCAGCGCCTTGGTGCGCAGCTACATGGGCGGATAGTACAACCCCGGCTTGCCTTGAGGCAAAACCCACTTCGGCCTGGCGTTTGCGCGTGCTTCCGGGTTTCCCGGACACAAGCCGAAGCATAAACGGTCAAGTCCTGACGCGGGAAACAGGAACCGCCTGCCCCCTTACGTCACACTAGCCCTAGGCCCGCAGGCTAAACGACCCCCGTAGTCCAATGCGGCGGGCCCTGCTTCGGCCGCCTCTGCCCCAAGGTAACCCTCGCTTGCATCCCGCCGCGCGTCCTCCTATCCCGTGACTTGGCCCCGACCTTACGCCAGGCAGGGGCGCTTTCCGGGCAAGAGGATGCGAGATGACGGCTCATCGATTCTCCCTTCGGGTTTATTATGAGGACACCGACCTCGCCGGTCTCGTCTATTATGCCAACTATTTGAAATTCATCGAGCGCGCCCGGACCGAATGGGTGCGCGCGCAGGGCATCGACCAGGTGGCGCTGAAGGCCCGCGGCCTGGCTTTCGCGGTCCGCCAGCTGACCGCCGACTACCTGAAACCCGCACGTTTCGACGATCTCTTGACCGTCGAGACCACCGAAACCGCGCGCTCCCCGGCCCGGTTGACCCTCAGCCAGCGGGTTCTGCGCGACGAGACCCTTCTCTTCTCCGCCGAGGTCACGCTCGTCTGCGTCAAGGACAACGGCACGCCGACGCGCCTGCCCCTCTAGCGGCGAGACGACGACCATCCAAGGCTACAGCGCGGCGGCAATACCGCAGACCACGAAGCGGGCAGGATGATGAGCGGCCCCGGCACGGCCCGACCGGCGAGATCGACAGTTCCCGATGCCGACAGGCTCACGGCGCGCACAAAAGGAACACGCAAAGGTACGTTGTTAAACGCGGGGCGGCGGACCATAGGCCCGCCACCCGATAGCCCCCAATCCCCAAACAGGGCCCCGAACCTTTCGGCGCGGGGCCCCTGCGACACATCGACCCCCCTTAAATCCAGACGAAATCGCTGGCCGAGATCTGGCTTGCCGATGTCAGGCCGGTCAGCTTGATCGTCACATCGGTCACACCATCGCCATTGGCATCGACCTGGATCTGGTTGCCGTTCACCCGCGCTTCGGAATTGTCCGAACCGCCGGTGAAAGCGTCCGTACCCAGAGAGACGAAGGTGCCGACCTTGGAGCTGCCCGCCAAAGTGGTGGTGAGCCGGGTGTTCGACAGCAAAACCCCGCTGGCCGACGAGAGCGACACGTCCTCGACCTGCTTTTCATTGGCCGTGTCGAAATCAGTCCGCGTCACCCGGCGCGTCTCGACCGTCTCATAGGCCGAGCTCAGCGTCGTGCCCCCCGAAACCCAGGTCGAGACCGCCCCGTCGCGGTCATAGCCCTTGACGCTGACAAAGCCGCTGGCCGCCCCGTTCTGAAAGGTCGAAACCGTCTCCAGGGTCCGCGAGATCAGCTTGTCGCCGATGTCGCCCGAGGCCAGCGAAACGCCCTTCGAGACATGCTCTTCGGTCACCGTCAGAACGCCGTTCGCATCCTTGACGCGCGTCTCTTTCTCGTCGAACCAGCCGCCCCCCTGGCTGTCGCGCTGCACCGTCACATTGCCCGCAGCCGTGGTCTCGGTCTGGCGGATCTGAAGCAGGTGCATCTTGGTCGGATCGACCGTATTGTAACCGTCGTAGTCGGTGACGGTTTCGGTCACCTTGTTCGCGCCGTCCGTGACCCGAGAGATGACCTGATAGCGGTCGACCGCTCCATCGCCATTGTCGTCCCAGGCATGGGTCGTCGTCACCATGGCCCCGGCGGTCGTGACCGTCGTGGTCTGCGTGCTCAGCGCGTGACCCGAGCTGTCCGCCTGCGACCGCACCGTCACCTTCGTCGCCCCGGTCGTCGTGGTTGCGGTGGACAGCTTGTGCCCCTCGGCCTCTGCCACAAGGGTCACTGCCGCCGCCGTCTTCGTGACGCCATCCTTGACGAACGTGGTCTGCCCCGTGATTCGCGAGCCGTCGTCGAAGCTGCGCTGGGTCGCATCCAGCCGCAGGTCGATTTCCGAGATGCCCAGGGCCGCGAGGCTCTGCGCCTGCAGCGTGCCGTCCGGCCCGGTGACCATGACCTTGAAGCTGGCGAAATCGGCATCCAGAGCGGTCAGCTTGCCGTCGCCATTGGTGTCGAACCTGGCCCGCAAGGCCGCCATATCGTCCTTTGCGGTCGGGTCCCATTCGGTAAAGACATATTCCCGGGCCTCCTTGATGAGCCCGTCATTGCCCACATCGTAAAACAGAACCCCATCCCCTTCCCCCGCCCAGGCCGACCGATGCATGAGCCCATCGCCGGAGGTGTCGAGATAACTGGAAGACTGATCAAGTTCGCGAACTTCGACCCCATTGCCGTTGAGGTCGAGGAGGATGGGAATGATCCCGAGCCTCGACGCATGGCTGACGGTCAAGGTCGGAGCTCGCTCAAAAGTCTGGCTGTCGCGATCGTTGGTTTGGTGGTAGGTGGTATCCGCAACCTTGCCGTTCGTCGTTGCGACAGTGGTCACGGTGCCAAAGCTGGTTTTGGTCGTGGTTGTGTTGGTCTTCGTTGATCCAACAACACCTTCAGCGGCTCGGCTATCCCAGCTGTCGGTGTAACCACCTTTCAGAACGGCAACCGTGCCAGAGCTTGTCGGCACCACGGCCGGCTGCACTGGATTTTTCGGCTCGATTACCAGGACAGGAGGGGCGGCACTGTCGATCTCCTCGTAACCGGCTTGTCGCCTAAGGATCGCGTCAGGGTAGCTTTGTATCGACCCAGTGAAAATCTGCTCATGCTACAGAGGAGAAGGTAGCGATGAG
>CAMFIX010000316.1 GCA_945952425.1 uncultured Pseudorhodobacter sp.
CAGAAGGTAATAGACGCACATCACCCCAAGGATCCCGTACAGCAGGATGTTGTTGGTGGTGAAGGCGCTGCGGGGGCGCGGTCCGCGCGGGGAAACGGTATCAGCCACGCTTCTTGCCTCCGAATTCAAGGTAAGCCCAGGGGATCAGGACGATCAGGACCGAGAGCAGCATCATGGTCGAGGCCGCGAAGCCCTGGCCCAGGTTCTGCGCCTGGAACATGTATTTGTAGACATACATGGCGGGCATCTGGGAGGCGTTGCCGGGGTTCCCTTGCGTCTGCGCCATGACGAGGTCGTAAAGCTTGATGATGCCCGCCGCGACCAGCACGAGGGTGGTGATGAAGACCGGGCGCATCATGGGGACGACCACGAAAAGGTAGGTCTTCCAGCGCGGGATCCCGTCGACGCGGACGGCTTTCCAGATGTCGTCGTCGATGGTGCGCAGGCCCGCCAGCATCAGGCACATGGTAAAGCCAGTGCCCTGCCAGAGCCCGGCGATCAGCAGGCCGTAAAGCACCGTCTGCGGGTCATGCAGCGGGTCGAAGGTGAAATTCGGAAAGCCCAGGTCGCGCACGACCTGCTGGATCCCCTTCATCGGGTCGAGGATCCATTGCCACACCAGCCCCGTCACGATGAAGGACAGGGCGAAAGGGTAAAGCATGATCGTGCGGAACGTGTCCTCGAAGCGGATCTTCTGGTCCATCAGAACGGCCAGGAGGAAGCCGATCGAGATGGTGAAGACCATCGACATCAGCCCGAAGAAGAACAGGTTGTGGATCGCCATGTTCCAGATCTCGGCCGACCAGAGGCGGCGATACTGGGCCAGGCCCACGAACTGCAGCTTGGGCAGAAGCCCCGAACTGGTGAACGAGTAGACGACCGTCCAGATCGTCCCGCCGACGAAGACGACCAGCGTCGTCAGGACCATCGGGATGGCGGCGATCTTGGCATTGATGTTGCGCAAGATGCCGACCGGCTTGGTGGCAGACATGACCCCTCCCCCCTCGTGGATCATCCGGTGACGAAAGGGGCCGCCCCAGCGGGACGGCCCCCTCGCCTCAGACCGGGATCAGAGACCCGACTTCAGGATTTCGACGTAACGCTTCTGGGCGTCTTCCGGCGACATGTCGGTGGACCAGAACTGGCCCTGCAGGTCGCCCAGCTGGGTTTGCACGTCCGGCGACCAGACCTGGTCGCCCGAGGGGACGATGTTGCCCGACTTCAGGATCTCCAGACCCTTCTTCATGCAGTCGTTGGCAGCCGACATGTCGATGTCGCCACGCACCGGCAGCGAGCCCTTCTTCAGGTTGAAGGCAACCTGAACGGCAGGCGACAGAAGCAGAGCAGCCAGACGCTTCTGCGCGGCTTCCTTGTCCTTGTCGGCCAGTTTCGGGAAGTAGAAGGCATCGCCGCCCGTCGAGATATAGGCGTTGATCCCCAGGCCCGGCAGGCAGGTGTAATCCTTGCCCGCGACCTTGCCGGCCACGGCGAATTCGCCCTGCGCCCAGTCGCCCATGATCTGCCCGGCCGCTTCGCCGGTGATGACCATGTTGGTCGCCTGGTTCCAGTCCTGCACCGTGGACTTCGCCGCAAGCTTGCGCGCATCGGCAGCGGCCTGGAAGACCTTGGCCATGTCGGGGCCAGCGGCCGCATCCATGTCCTTGGAGACGTTGATCTTCTTCCAGAGGTCAAGCCCGCCCACGCCGATGGTCAGCGCGCCGAAAGCGAGGTTCGACTGCCAGGGCTGACGGCCCAGAGCCAGCGGGATCTTGCCCGCGGCTTCGATCTTCGGCGCGTCCGCGACGAATTCGTTCCAGTCCTTCGGAACCGGCAGGCCGGCATCCTCGAACACCTTGTTGTTCAGCCACAGCCATTCCGGCGAGTGGATGTTCAGCGGCGCGCAATAGACCTTGCCGTCGATGGTGCAGCCATCGAGCAGCGAGACGGGGTTCACCACGTCCTTCCAGTGGTTGGCTTCGGCCACGTCGGTGATGTCGAGCATCAGCCCCGCCTGCACCAGCTCCAGCGCCTGCTGCCCATGGTTGAACTGCGTGGCCCCCATCGGGTCGCCGCCGGTGATCCGGGAGATCATGACCGGGCGGGCGGTATCGCCGCCGCCGGCGATGGCGCCGTCGACCCAGTGGTCGCCGGAGGCGTCGAAGGCCTTGGCAAGCTCGGCCACGGCAGCGGCTTCACCGCCCGAGGTCCACCAGTGGGTCACTTCCAGATCGGTCGCGAAAGAGGCGCTCGGCAAGGCCACGGTGGCCAGGAGCGCGGCAATCTTCAAAGTCTTCATCGGGTCTCCTCCCCAGTTTCTAAATCGTTATAGGCCGATCCTAAAACGATTTAGTTTTGCCGGTCAAACGATCTTTTCGCTTGCAGCCCGGCTTTTTCGCGGGGTTCAATGGGGCTTGATCGATCGGTCAAAGGGACCGATTTCGCCTGTGGAAACCCGCGCCAGACCATGGAAAAGACGCCGACATTCTGCGCTGCAACAAGGGGCGCCGGGCCTTGGCCGAAAGCCCTTTGCGCGCGTCATGCCGCGCTGCGGCAGGTGCGGCGCAGCATGATGGCCCGGCCTTCGCGGGCCCTGCCCGGCGCGGCCCGGCGCGGCCCGGTGATTCGCCTTAAGGCCACGCGCGCCCCCCGCAACCGGAGGGCGAAGCCATGGTAAGCCTGCCCGCTGATTCGGCGCTGGACGCCAGGCCCACGCTGAAGACCATCGCGGCCGAAACCGGCCTTGCCGTCGCCACCGTCAGCCGCGCGCTGAAGGATGCGCCCGACATCGGCGAAGAGACCAAGCGCCGCGTGCGCGAGGCCGCCGCACGGCTGGGCTATCGCCCGAACCGCGCGGGCGTGCGCCTGCGCACCGGCAAGACCAATGTCATCGCTTTGGTGCTCTCGGCCGAGGGCGACATGATGAACTTCACCTCGCGGCTGATCTATTCCATCGCGGGCACGCTGCGGGGCACGGCTTATCACCAAGACCCGATGGACCCTATCCGCTATATCGTCGAGACGGGCTCGGCCGATGGCGTGATCCTGAACCAGACCAAGCCCGACGATCCGCGCATCCGCTACCTGACCGACCACCAGTTCCCCTTCGCCACCCATGGCCGCACCAAGATGGGGATCGCACACCCGTTCTTCGACTTCGACAACGAGGCCTATGGGCGGCTGGGTGCGCGCGAGCTGGCGCGGCGGGGCCGGAAGCGGCTTTACCTTCTGCCCCCGCCCCGCAGCCATACCTATGCCAGCCACATGATCACCGGCTTCATCGAAGAGGCCGCCGCCCGCGGCGTGACCTTCGAAGTGGCCGAGACCATCACCTCCGACAGCCCCGCGGCCAGGATCGAGGCCGCGATGCAGGCGCGCTTTGCCGCCCTGCCCCCGGTCGATGGCGTGGTCTGCGGCTCGACCACCGCCGCCATGGCCGCGGTGGCGGGGGCCGAGCTTATGGGCTTGAAGATCGGCCGGGAATTCGATGTCGTGGCCAAGGAAGCCATCCCCTTCCTGCAGCGATTCCGCCGCGAAATCCTGGTGGTGCCCGAGGATGTGACGCGGGCGGGGTCTTTCCTCGCGCAGGCGGTGATGGCGGCGATCGAGAAGCGGGCGCCGGAAGAGGGACAGGGGTTGGAGACGCCGGTGGATTTCCTGGGCGTCGGAACATAGGAGTTTGCGATGAAGACGATGAAGGGGCCGGGGCTTTTCCTGGCGCAATTTGCCGGCGATGCGGCGCCGTTCAACAGCTGGGACAGCATCACGAAATGGGCCGCCGACTGCGGGTACAAGGGCGTGCAGGTGCCCTCCTGGGACGGGCGGCTGATCGACCTGGAAAAGGCTGCGGCGTCAAAGGCCTATTGCGACGAGTTCAAGGGCGTGGCGCTGGCCAATGGCGTCGAGGTGACCGAGCTTTCCACGCACCTGCAGGGCCAGCTCGTCGCGGTGCATCCGGCCTATGACGCAGGCTTCGACGGCTTTGCGGTGCCTTCGGTGCGCGGCAATCCGAAAGCACGGCAGGAATGGGCGGTGGACCAGGTGAAGAAGGCGCTGAGCGCTTCGAAGAACCTTGGGCTGAACGCCCAGGCGACCTTTTCCGGCGCCCTGGCCTGGCCCTATCTTTACCCCTGGCCGCAGCGCCCGGCGGGCCTGGTGGAAGAGGCCTTCGACGAGCTCGCCCGCCGCTGGCTGCCGATCTTCGACCATGCCGAGGAGATGGGCGTCGACCTATGCTTCGAAATCCACCCCGGCGAAGACCTGCACGACGGGGTCTCGTTCGAGATGTTCCTCGACCGCGTGAAGGGCCACAAGCGCTGCAACATGCTTTATGACCCCAGCCATTACGTGCTGCAGCACCTGAATTACCTGGATCACATCGACATCTACCACGAGCGGATCAAGATGTTCCACGTCAAGGATGCCGAGCTGAACCCGACCGGGCGGCAGGGGGTTTACGGCGGCTTCCAGT
>CAMFIX010000317.1 GCA_945952425.1 uncultured Pseudorhodobacter sp.
ACACACTGCATATCGTCGGCAGCGTCAGATGTGTATAAGAGACAGGGGCAGGTTCTGGACGCGGCCGGGCGCAGCGTCCAGGTGGTGAATTGAGCGGGGCCCTGGGCCTCGGATAGGGCGGCCCCAGGGTGCCGCGAGACAGGGAAGTGGAAACGACATGACCAGGACGGCAACGATCATCGGGGGCGGCGTCATCGGCGGGGGCTGGGCGGCGCGGTTCCTGCTCAACGGGTGGAACGTGCAGGTCTTCGACCCCGACCCCGAGGCCGAGCGCAAGATCAACGCGGTGTTGTCGAATGCGCGGCTGGCTCTGCCCGCGCTTTCTGATGTGCCGATGCCGGTGGAGGGCAAATTGACCTTCCACGACACGATCTTCGACGCGGTCCAGGGTTCGGAATATGTGCAGGAATCGGTCTCCGAGCGCATTGAACTCAAGAAGAAGGTCTATGCCCAGCTGCAGCAGGCCAATCCCGGCGTGCTGATCGGCTCCTCGACCTCGGGCTTCAAGGCTTCCGACCTGCAGGAGGGTTCGCCCGCCCCGCAGAACATCATCGTGGCCCATCCGTTCAACCCGGTCTACCTGCTGCCGCTCTCGGAGGTCTCGGGGTCCCCGGCCAACACGCCCGAGACGGTGGAACGCACCGCCCAGATCATGCGCGACATCGGCATGTATCCCCTGGTGATCCGCAAGGAGATCGACGCCTTCATCGGCAACCGCTTCCTCGAGGCCGTCTGGCGCGAGGCGCTTTGGATGCTGAAGGACGGGGTGGCCACGACCAGTGAAATCGACGAGGCGATCCGCATGGGCTTTGGCCTGCGCTGGGGGCAGATGGGCCTGTTTGAAACCTACCGCGTGGCGGGCGGCGAGGCCGGGATGCGCCACTTCATGGCCCAGTTCGGCCCGGCGCTGAAATGGCCCTGGACCAAGCTGATGGACGTCCCCGAGTTCAACGACGAGCTGGTGGACCTCGTCGCCAACCAGTCCGACGCCCAATCCGGGGCCTATGGCATCCGCGAGCTGGAGCGCATCCGCGACCAGAACCTCGTGGGCTTCCTGCGGGCCTTGAAAGAGCGCAACTGGGGCGCGGGCAAGGTTCTGCGCGAGCATGACGAGGCGCGGGCGGCGGTCTTCCATGCCCAGACCGACACCGCCCCCAAGGCCGAGCCGCTGGTGATGGCCCATATGCAGGTTCTCCCGGGCTGGATCGACTACAACGGCCACATGACGGAAAGCCGCTATTACTTCTGCAACAGCGAAACCGTGGACGCCTTCCTCCGCCTGATCGGGGCGGGGATGGATTACGTGGCCGCCGGGCACTCCTATTACAGCGCCGAGACCCATATCCGCCACCTGGGCGAGGCCAAGCTGGGCGACCGGCTGACCGGCACGGTGCAGATCATCAGCGCCGACGAAAAGCGCTTCCGCAGCTTCGTGCGGATCATGAAGGGCGATGAGGTCGTCGCCACCGTCGAGCAGCTGTGTCTGCATGTCGACATGAAGGCGGGCAAGACGGTCGCGGCAAGCCCCGAGGTCTGGGCCAAGCTGAAGGCCATCGCCGAGGCCCATGCGGGCCTGCCCTTGCCGGAGGGCGCCGGCCGGGCGGTCGGGCAAAAGAAGTGAAACGCGTCCTCATCACCGCAGGCGCGAATGGCATCGGTCTGGTGATGGCGCAGGCCTTCGCCGCCGAGGGCGCCCGCGTCTGGGTGACGGATGTGGACGGCGCGCAGATCGACGCCCTGCCGCCGGGCATCCGGGGGACCAAAGTGGACGCCTCCGACGAGCCCGGCATGGCGGCGCTTTTCGCGGCCATCGAGGCGGAGTGGGGCGGCCTCGACGTCCTCTGTGCCAATGCCGGGATCAAGGGGCCGACCTCTGCCATCGAGGATATGGACCTGGCCGCCTGGCACCAGTGCCTCGCCGTGAACCTCGACGGCGCGATGATTGCGGCGAAATATGGCGCGCGGCTGATGAAGCCGCAGGGGCAGGGGGTGATGATCTTCACCTCCTCGACCTCCGGGCTTTACGGCACTCCTTTCCGCGCGCCCTATGTGGCGGCGAAATGGGGCGTCATCGGGCTGATGAAGACGGTGGCGATGGAGCTTGGCCCCTTCGGCATCAGGGCGAATGCGATCTGTCCGGGGAGCGTGAACGGCCCCCGGATCGACCGCGTGATCGAGGCGGAAGCCCAGGCCAAGGGCATGAGCGCGGAGGCCGTGCGCCAGGGCTATGCCTCCGGCACGGCCCTGAAGCGCCTGTCCGACCCCGAAGATGTGGCGGCGATGGCCGTCTTCCTCGCCTCCGACGCGGCGCGCATGGTCTCGGGCCAGGCGCTGGCCGTCGATGGCATGACCTACAACGTGGACCCGTGAGGCACCTATGGATTTCGGACTGACCGAAGAGCAGAAGATGATCGTCGAAACCACCCGGGCTTTCGTCGAGACGGAACTTTACCCCCATGAGCTGGCGGTCGAGCGGTCCAATCACCTGCCGCTGGAGCTGATCCGCGAGATCCAGAAAAAGGCCATCGCGGCGGGGCTTTACGCCGCCAACATGCCCGAGGAGGTCGGCGGCGCGGGGCTCGATACCCTGACCTGGCTGCTTTACGAAAAGGAGCTGGGGCGCGCGAACTATGCGCTCCACTGGACCTGCGTGGCGCGGCCCTCGAACATCCTTCTGGCCGGCAATCCAGAGCAGCGCGAGCAATACCTGATGCCCTGCATCCGCGGCGAGACCTGGGATTGCCTCGCCATGACCGAACCCGGCGCGGGCTCCGACCTGCGGGGGATGAAGGCCAGTGCCCGCCAGGACGGCGACGACTGGATTCTGAACGGCACCAAGCATTTCATCAGCCATGCCGATATGGCAGGCTTTGCCATCGTCTTCGTGGCGACCGGCGAGGAAGACACCCCGCGCGGCCCCAAGAAGAAGATCACCGCCTTCTTCGTCGACAAGGGCACCCCGGGCTTCAACGTGCGCGACGGCTATCGCAATGTCAGCCATCGGGGCTATACGAATGCCGTCCTCGAGTTCGACGACTGCCGGGTGAACAAACGCCAGATCCTGGGCGAGGTGCACAAGGGCTTCGAAGTGGCGAATTCCTGGCTGGGCGCGACGCGGCTTCAGGTGGCCTCGACCTGCCTTGGCCGGGCGGAACGGGCCCTGGGGCACGCGCTGACCTATGCGGCGGAGCGCAAGCAGTTCGGGAGCCAGATCGGCAAGTTCCAGGGCATCAGCTTCAAACTGGCCGACATGGCGATGGAGCTGAAGGCGGCCGAGCTTCTGACGCGGGAAGCCGCGTGGAAATACGACCAGGGCACGGTGACCGAGGCCGATATGTCGATGGCCAAGCTGAAGGCGACCGAGACCCTGGCCATGATCGCCGACGAGGCCATCCAGATCCACGGCGGCATGGGGCTGATGGACGAGCTGCCCTTGGAGCGCATCTGGCGCGACGCAAGGGTGGAGCGCATCTGGGAAGGCACCTCCGAAATCCAGCGCCACATCATCAGCCGCGAGATGCTGCGACCCTTGGGGGCGTGACGATTTTTCTGCGAAAAATCAGGGGGGGCGCTGCCCCCCGCCTTCGGCTCCCCCCGGGATATTTGGAGACAGAAAATGATGACCATGAGCGCGCGCGTTAACCGAACCTCAACCATGATTGGCGAAGCTGCCCCCACGGTACAGGCGGGGACGCCGATGACCGTGACAGGAAATGGCACCTCGTTCCGCAGGCCGGGGCGAGGTGTTTCCATTTCATTGGTCCATAAATATCCCGGGGGTGCGGGGGCTGGCCCCCGCTCTGCGCGTGGTGAAAATGCATCTTCTGGATGTTGCGGCGGGTTGGCCCCCCTTGTCCAGGGAGTCTCAGCATGACGTCCCTCTCCCGCCTCCTTCGCCCCAAGACCATCGCCGTCCTCGGCGCGGGCTGGGCTCTGAACGTCATCGAGCAGTGCCGCAAGATGGGCTTTCAGGGCGAGGTCTGGCCCGTCCATCCCTCCAAGCCCGAGATCGGGGGGCTGAGGGCCTATCCCTCGCTGAAAGACCTGCCCGGCGTCCCGGATGCCACTTTCATCGGCGTCAACCGCTTTGCCACGATCGACGTGGTGCGCGAGCTGGCCGAGATGGGTGCTGGCGGCGCCATCTGCTTTGCCAGCGGTTGGACCGAGGCCGGGGAGCCGGAACTGCAAGCCCGCCTCATCAAGGCCGCGGGCGACATGCCGATCCTGGGGCCGAATTGCTACGGCGTCATCAACTATCTCGACGGGGCGCTTTTGTGGCCCGACCAGCACGGGGGCATTCGGGTGGAGAAGGGCGTGGCGCTGGTCAGCCAGTCCTCCAACATCGTCATCAACCTGGGGATGCAAAAGCGCGCCCTGCCGGTGGCCTATGTCGCCTGTCTCGGCAATGCTGCCGTCGTGGGCCTGGCCGAGCTGACCGGGGCGCTGCTGGATGACCCGCGC
>CAMFIX010000318.1 GCA_945952425.1 uncultured Pseudorhodobacter sp.
GGGCGCGGGGGCGGATACGGTGGACGGCGGGATCGGCAACGACAGCATGGTGGGCGGGGCGGGCGACGACACCTATTACGTCGACAGCGCCAGCGACATCCTGGTCGAGCTGTCGGGCGGCGGCACGGATACGGTCATCACGGCCCTGTCCTGGACGCTGGCGGCGAACTTCGAAAACCTGACGCTGACCGGTCTCGAAGGGCTCAGCGGCGCGGGCAACGGGCTGGCCAACATCCTGCTGGGCAACGACGGGGCGAATTCCCTGTCGGGCTTTGGCGGCGACGACACGATCACCTCGGGTCTCGGCAACGACACGCTGGATGGCGGCGCGGGCAACGACAGCATGACGGGCGGCGCGGGCGACGACCTCTATATCGTCGACAGCGTGAACGACAAGGTGATCGAGCTGGCCAATGGCGGCATAGACCGGGTGCAAAGCTCGGTCAGCCTGACGCTGGCGGCCAATGTCGAAAACCTGACCCTGACGGGCACGGCCGCGCTGACCGGCACGGGCAATGCGCTGGCCAATGTCATCATCGGCAACACCGGCGACAACCTTCTGTCGGGCGGCACCGGGGCCGATACGCTGGATGGCGGGGCGGGCAACGACACGCTGGACGGCGGGGCGGGCGACGACAGCATGATCGGGGGCCTGGGCAACGACACCTTCGTCATCGACAGCGTGGGCGACGTGATCGTCGAAGCGGCAGGCGGCGGGATCGACACGGTGCAAAGCTCGATCAGCTATACGCTGCAGGCCAATTTCGAGAACCTGACCCTGACCGGCTCGGCCGCGCTGAGCGGCATCGGCAACGCGGCCGACAACGTCATCATCGGCAACGGCGGCGCCAACCAGCTGCAGGGCGGCGACGGCAACGATACGATCCAGGGCAATGGCGGCAACGACATCATGACCGGCGGCACGGGGGCGGATCACTTCGTCTTCGCAGTGGCGGCGGGCAACGGGACCGACACGATCACCGACTTCAACGCGCTGGACGGCGGTCTGCCGGAAGGCGACGTGCTGGAGTTCCGCGGGCTCTTGACCGGGACGTTCGTCTATCTCGGAAGCGGCAGCTTCACCGGCGGGCTGGACAATTCCGAGGCGCGCTTCTCGGGCGGCATGCTTTATGTCGACACCGACGGCAATGGCGTGGCCGACATCTCGATCAAGCTGACCGGCCTGACCTCGGCCAGCCAGCTGACGGATGCCGACTTCCTGTGGAGCTGAGGGTTCCCAAGACCATGACGACGAAAGGGGCGCGAGAAGATCGCGCCCCTTTCCTTTTGCGGAGCGGCTGACGCCGCAAGAGCCTCTCTCGCCTCTGGGCCGGGGCCCAACCGGCTCGGGCGGGGCCTCCGGCGGGAGTATTTGGGCCAGTATGAAAGGGGGCAGCCGCACGCGCGCCTGACGCGAGGCCCATCCCCAAGCCAACGGCACCCTTATGGGCGTCCGAGACCTGCGGCCTTCCACAATCAGGGCCGGAGAAGGGACCGGCGCCCTGCCCCTTTCATACTTGCCCAAATATCCCCGGGGGCGAGGGGGCGGCGCCCCCTCTCGACCGTCAGGCTTGCAGCAACGCCTCGATTTCGGCCCGGGCGGGCATCGAGGGGGCGGTGCCCGCACGTGTGACCGAAATCCCCGCGGTGGCCGAGCCGAAGCGGCAGGCTGCGAGCGGGTCTTGTCCCTCGGCGAGGGCTGCGGCGAAACCGCCGTTGAAGGCATCGCCCGCGCCGGTGGTTTCGACCACCGGGCCGGCCTTGAAGGGCGGGACATGCACGGTGCGGGTGCCGTCGTGGAAGAGGGCGCCCTTGTCGCCCAAGGTGATGATCGCGGCCCCCGCGCCCAGCGCGCGGAGCTTTTTCGCGGCCGCCTCGGCCTCGGCCACACTGGTGACGGGCAGCCCGGTCAGCGCCTCGGCCTCGGATTCGTTGGGCGTCACGTAATCGCACAGCGCGAGCATCCCCTCGGGGAGGCTAGCCGCGGGGGCGGGGTTCAGGATCGTGGTGACGCCAGCCGCCCTGGCGATCTGCAGCGCGTGCATCGCCACGGGGATCGGCTGCTCCAGCTGGGTGATGAAGACGCGGGCGCCCTCGATCAGGGCGCGGTTGCGGTCGATATCGGCGTTGGAGATCTCGGCCGCGGCGCCGGGCGAGATGATGATCGCATTGTTGCCGGTGGCGTCTTCCAGGAAGATATAGGCCGCGCCGGTATAGCTTTTGGGGTCTTGCACCACGGCCGGGTGAACGCCGGCCTTCTTCCAGGTGGCCAGCGCGATATCGGCGAATGCGTCCTGGCCGAGGCGCGAGATGAAATGCGTCTCGGCCCCCGCCATGGCGGCGGCGACGGATTGGTTCGAGCCCTTGCCGCCCGGCCCGAGCACGAAGCTTTTGCCGAGGATCGTCTCGCCCATCCTGGGCTGACGGGCAGCGCGATAGGCGGTATCGGCCACGAAGACGCCGAGGATGACGACCTTGCCCATCACAGAGCCTCCGGCGGGATCACGCCCTTGCGGAAGATGAAGCAGCCGTAGAAGCGCCGCTCGCCGGTCTGGATCACCGCATAGGCCTTTTTCGCCTCTTCGTAGAAGGCGAAGCGTTCGATCGAGACCATGGGGCGCGGTTGGCCTTCGGCGCGGTCGATCTCGGCCTGGACCTCGGCCTGGACGGGGGGAATTTCATCGGGGGCGCCGACGATCTCCATCCGCGCGGCATGGTCGGGGACGAATGTGTCCAAGGGCAGGACCGAGAGGACAGCCTGGGCGGCCTCGGCGGTCGTCAGATTCTCCATCCGCAGGAGCTTTCCCGTCGTGGTGGCCGTGGCAATGGAGGCCGAGGGGAAGTTGGTGTCGGCGATGACCAAAGTGTCGCCGTGACCCATGGCGCGCAGCACCTGGATGACCTCGGCATTGAGGCGGTTGTCGAAGTTCTTGAGCATGGGGCCTCCGGTTTGGCGGGGCCCCCGGGGGTTTTGCACCCCCGGACCCCCGCAGGATATTTCTGGACCAATGAAAGGGCCGGGTCAGCCCAAGATGTCGCGCACCTTGGCGGCCAAGGCAAGACCGAGGGCGACTTGTGCCTCGGCCTCGTAATGGATGCCGTCGATGGGGGAGACGGCGATGTGGCTCCCGGCGTCGAGGAAATGGGCGCCGATGCGGGTGCACATGGTCTGGATGGCGGGGGCGAGTTGGCGGGATTTCTCGGCGCCGCCCGCGAACATTTCGGCGAGGCAGCCGACCTCCAGGATCGGCGGCGGGGCGACGATCAGCACCTGCGGGGGTTTGGGGGCGAGGAAAGAGCGGATCAGGCCCGCGATGCGCTCCAGGCAGAAGGCGATGTCGGCGGGCGAGACATGGAAGCAGTTCTTCAGGTCGTTGGTGCCGAGTTTCACGATGACGAGGCTCAGCGGCTTGTGGCTTTCCAGGAGCGAGGGCAGCACGGCGATGCCGTTGCGATGGGGCCCCGACATCGGGTCGTCATGCACCGTGGTGCGGCCGGGGTGGCCCTCGGCGATGACCTCGCGGCCAAGCGCCTTGGCCATCACGGAGGGCCAGCGCGCTTCGTGGCCGAAGCGGCCGTCGAAGTCCAAGGACGGCATCGGCATCGTGCCATGGGTGTTGCTGTCGCCGAAACAGAGGATGGTCATCCGATGCGCTCTCCGCTGGCGGTGTCGAACAGATGAACCTGGGCGAGGTCGGGCGCAATCGCGAGCTTTTGGCCCGGGGCGAAGCTTTGGCGTTCGCGGATCGCAGCGGTCAGCTCTTGGTCGCCCGCCCGCAGGACGAGGTGAATCTCGGCGCCGGTGGGTTCGACCACGACGACCTGCACGGGCGCGCCGTCGGCAGAGAGCGCCAGGTGTTCGGGGCGGATGCCATAGGTGACCTTGCGGCCCTCGGCGGCGCCATGGGCTTGCGGCAGGGGAAGGGTCAGGCCCGGAGCGGCGAAGCGGCCGGCCTCCACCCTGCCCTCGATCAGGTTCATCGCCGGGCTGCCGATGAAACCCGCCACGAAGGTGTTGGCCGGGCGGTCGTACAGCTCCAAGGGGGCGCCGATCTGGCTGATGCGGCCGTCGCGCATGACGACGATTCGGTCCGCCATCGTCATCGCCTCGATCTGGTCATGGGTGACATAGACGGTCGTCACCTTCAGCCGCTGGTGCAGCTCGCGGATTTCGGAGCGCATCTGGACGCGGAGTTTCGCATCGAGGTTGGACAGGGGCTCGTCGAAGAGAAAGACCTGCGGGTTCCTGACGATGGCGCGGCCCATCGCCACGCGCTGCCTTTGCCCGCCCGACATGGCGCGGGGATAGCGGGACAGATAGGGCGTCAGGCCCAGGATTTCCGCGGCCTTGTTCACCCTTTCGTCGATCTCGGCCTTGGGCATACCGGCCATCTTCAGGGGCTGTCTCTTATACACATCTGACGCTGCCGACGATATGCAGTGTGTAG
>CAMFIX010000319.1 GCA_945952425.1 uncultured Pseudorhodobacter sp.
CTCGCGGCCCGTGCCTTCGACAGGGAGATGTCGATCCTCGAAGGCGTTTAGCGGCTGGACCTTTCCGGCCGCCCATGCCACCTCTTGGCGCCCAAAGCCGGAGCCGCATCTTGCGCAGCACCTCTTCCACCAGCCTGACCGTCCTGATCCTTCTGGCGCTGTCGCATCTTTTGAACGACCTGATGCAATCGGTGATCGCCTCCAGCTATCCGGTGCTGAAAGAGGCGCAGGGGTTGAGCTTTACCCAGATCGGGGTGATCGCGCTGACTTTTCAGATCGCGGGCTCGCTTCTGCAGCCGCTGGTCGGCGCGGTGATCGACAAAAGGCCGATGCCCTGGTCGATGACCTTCGCGATGATCTTCACCTGCGCGGGGTTGATCGTGCTGGCCCTGGCGCCGAATTACGAGACCATCCTCGGCGCGGTGGCGCTGATCGGCATCGGCTCGTCGATCTTCCACCCCGAGGCGACGCGGGCCACGCGCGAGGCGGCCGCGGCGCGGCAGGGGCTGGGCCAGGGCATTTTCCAGCTGGGCGGCCAGGCGGGCGCGGCCCTGGGGCCTCTGCTCGCCGCCGCGATCATCGCGCAAAAGGGACAGGGCGCCATCGGCGGCTTTGCCGTCCTGGCGCTGGTGGCCATGGGGCTGACGGCCTGGGTGGTGCGCCACCAAAGCGCGCTGCGCGCCACGCAGGCGAAAAAGCCCCCGCGCGAAGGCCCGCTGCATGACCCCCGCGCGATCTGGACGGGGATGATCGTCCTGACGATCCTGATGGCCTCGAAGAATGCTTACGGCGAGAGCTTCCGGTCGTTCTATACCTTCTACCTGATCGACCGCTTCGGCCTGACCATCGCGCAATCGCAGCTGATGCTGTTTGCCCTGTTGGCGGCCAATGCGGCGGGCGCCTTTGCCGGAGGGATGATCGGCGACCGGATCGGGCGACGGCGCGTGATCTGGCTGTCGATCCTGGGGCCCTTGCCCCTGGCGCTGATCCTGCCCTGGATGGGGCTTGCCTGGACGGGCATCCTGTCGGTCGTCATCAACTTCGTCATGGCCAGCGCCTTCGCGGCCATCCTGATCTATGCGATGGAGCTTTTGCCGACCCGGGTCGGGCTGGTCGGCGGGTTGTTCTATGGGCTGAACTTCGGGTTGGGCGGCATTGCGGCGGCCTTTCTCGGGATGCTGGCCGACCATGTGGGCCTGGCCGAGGTCTACAAGCTCTGCGCCCTTCTGCCGCTGGCGGGGCTGCTGACCTGGTTCCTGCCGCCGCTGGAGCCGCGGGCGGCCTAGCCGACCATCCCGGCATCCAGAAGGGCCCCGGTCAGCGCCGCGACGCCCGCCTGCCAGCGCGCCGACCAGGCCAGGAACTGCGGCAGCGGCATGGCCGGAGAGATGGCGAAACCCTGCGCCACCTCGCAGCCCAGGGCCAGCAAAGCCCGGGCGGCCATCGCGCTTTCGACGCCTTCGGCCACCACGCTTTTGCCGAAGGCCGCGGCCATGGCGACGACGGCACTGGCGATCTTGCGCGCCGCGCCGTCGTAGTCGACATGGGTGACGAAGCTGCGGTCCAGCTTGATCGTATCGGCCGGGATGCGCCCCAGCGAGGACAGCGAGGCGAAGCCCACGCCGAAATCGTCGATGGCGAGCCCAAAGCCCGCCTGGTGACACAGCTCCAGCGTGCGGGCGATCTGGGGGTCGTCGTCCAGCGCCACGGTCTCCAACAGCTCCAGCTGCAGAAGCCCGCGGTCCGCGAGGCCGAAGCTTTGCGCCTGCCGGTGCAGGTAGCTCGCGAAATTCGCCCGCCGCAGGTCGCGCGCCGTCACATTCACCGACAGGGGCAGCGTCAACCCCGCCGCCTGCAGCCGCGGGATCGCCTTCAGCGCCTCGACGATGACGAAAGCGCCGATTTCCTCGATCACCGGATGATCCAGCACCTGGGCGAGGATCGGCCCCGGCAGCCGCAGCCCCGCCGCCGGATGCATCCAGCGCAAGAGCCCCTCGGCGCCCACGATCTCGCCCGTGCGCAGGTTGACCTTGGGCTGGAAATGCAGCTCCAGCTGACCCTCGGCCAGGGCCTGGCGCAGCTCTTCGACCAGGCGGCGCTGCAGGACTTCGCTTTGCTGGCGGGCGCTGTCGAAATGGCGGATCTCGTCGCCGCCCTGCTTCTTGGCCTCGAACATCGCCTGATCGGCCAGGCGGATGATCTGTTCGCCCTGGCCCTGGTCCTGCGGCCAGGTGGCGACGCCGATGCTGGCGGTCAGGCGGATGTCCATGTCGAAGCGGCGGATCGACTGGCGGATGCGCTGCAAGAGCCGCTCCAGCGCATCGTCGCGCCGCGCCTTGCCCTGCGGCCGCGGCAGGATCACGACGAATTCGTCGCCCCCGATGCGCGCAACCGTATCGGTGGGCGCCAGGCTCTCTTCCATCCGGCGGGCGATCAGCGTCAGGATTTCGTCGCCCGCATCATGGCCGTGGCGGTCGTTCACCGCCTTGAACCCGTCGACGTCCAGATAGGCCACCGCGACCTCGCCCCCCGTCGCCGCCGCCTGCACCAGCGCCCGCTCCAACCGTTCGTGCATCAAAAGCCGGTTGGGCAGCCCGGTCAGGTCGTCATGATGGGCCAGCCGTTCCAGCGTTTCCTGCTGCAGCCGCAGCGAGGTCACATCGGCCAGGATCGCGATATAGCGGCTTTCCCGCGCCGCACCGGGCAGCGCCGTCACCGTCAGGAACCCCGCGAGCGCCGAGCCATCCTTGCGCCGCGTCCAGATCTCGCCCTTGCAGATGCGGTTGCGCCGGAGGTCGCGGATCATCCGCCGCACCTCGCGCGGGGATTGCCGGCCCGAGCGGAAGGCGTTGAACGACCGCCCGATCATCTCGGCCTCGGTGAATCCGGTGATGGCGGTAAAGCCCGAGTTCACCTCGACGAATTCGCCGCGGGCGTTCAGGATCATGATCGCCTCGCCGCAATTCTGGTAGACCGAGGCCAGGACCGCCAGCCGCTCGCCCCGGGCGCGCTCTTCCGCCATGTTGCGCGCGATCTTGGAGGCGCCGACGACCCGGCCCTCGCGGTCGCGGATCGGCGAGACGGTGATCGACAGGTCGAGCACGCTGCCGTCGCGGGCGATGCGCTTGGCCTCGAAATGGCGGACCTTCTCGCCGCGCTTGATGCGGGCGATGATCTCGTTTTCCTCGGCGATGCGCTCCAGCGGGAAAAGCATGGTGACCGAGCGCCCGATGGCCTGGGCGGCGGTATAGCCGAACAGCGTCTCGGCGCCGTGGTTCCAGCTGGTGATCGTGCCGTCCAGCGTCTTGGCGATGATCGCATCCTCGCTGCCATCGACGATCGAGGCCAGAAGCCGGGCATGCGCGGCATCGGTGCGGTCTTCGGGGCGCAGGAACAGCGCGAGATGGCCGGCAAACGGCAGAAGGCGGGCGGTGCAGGGCGTCTCGGTCCCGGCGGCATCGCGCAGGGGCAGGATGTCGCGGGCGGTCTCGCCGGCCACGGCGCGGCGCAGCGCCCGGGCCAGGCCCTCGCCCTCGGCGAATTGCGCGGCGGCGGGGCTGCCGATGGCATCGTGGAGCGCCGTGCCCGTCAGGCTCAGCCAGGCGCGGTTGGCCTGCAGGATCGTGCCGTCGGCGCCCAGAAGCACGACCGCTTCGTCCAGCGCATCCAGAAGCCCGGGCAGGGCGGTATCGACAATCGGCTGCGGCATATCTGTCCCGCGGGCCCCTTTCAAACTCGCCAGGCGACGGGGCCCGGGACGGATCATGATCCTTTCCCGGGCCTGCGTCCAGCCTACATCGACAGGGCGAGAATCTGCGCCGTGGACATGACGGCAAGCTGGCTGCCGGTAAAGCCTGCGACCTGGGCGGCCGACAGGGCCTTGATGTCGGCGGTGGGCAGCACGATCACCTGGTCCAGCGTCAGCGCCGCGAGCTGGGCGGTGGACCAGCCCGCCATCTGCGTCGTGCGCAGCGCCTTGACCGCCTGGGTCGACAGCGCCGCGACCGCGGGCAGGGTCAGGGCGCGGATCTGCCCCGTGGTCAGCGCCGCGACCTGGGCCGAGCTCAGCGCCGCGACCTGGGTCGTCTGCAGCTGGGCCACCTGCGCCGAGGTCAGCGCCGTGATCGCCGCCGAGGAAATCCGCACGAGATCCGCCGTCTCCAGCGCCGCCACTTGCGGGCCGGTCAGCGCCGCCAGCTGCCACGAGGTCAGCGCCGCCGCCTGGGCCGTGGTCAGGGCCACGATGTCATCGGTCGAAAGCCCCTGCAGCGCGGCCGAGGTCAGCGCCGCGGTGGCCGCGGTCGACAGCGCCGCGACCTGCGCCGTCGAGAGGGCCGCGATCTGCGCCGAGCTCAGCACCCGCGCCGCCGTGCTGGCGAAGCCGCGCACCTGCTCTGTCCCCAGGGCCGCGGCCTGGCTCGTGGTCAACCCGGG
>CAMFIX010000320.1 GCA_945952425.1 uncultured Pseudorhodobacter sp.
GCCGCATTCTCGCCCAGCCGCCGCGCCGCCACGGCGCCGAGGATCAGCGCCGTCACCCCGTGCAAGGCCGCCCCCGGCAGGCGGATCACGAAAGAGCTGTCGCCGAAGACCGAGGTCACCGCCCCGATCACCCAGGCGATCAAGGGCGGCTTGGAGTAATAGCCCCAGTCCGGCGTGCGGCTCCACAGCCAGTATTGCGTCTCATCGACGAAAAGGTCGGTCTTGTCATGCGCCAAAAGCCCCCAGCGGAGCGCGGTCACCGCCAGGACGATGCTCAGCGCCGGCCAGAACCAGCCCTTAACCTGCACGCTTCTCGTTCCGGATCAGCCAGAGATTGCGGGTGTAGATCACCGTCCCCGGCAGCTGGCCCAGGATAATCACCGGGTCCAGCTTGTGCAGCCCGTAAGCCAGCACGATCAGGCTGCCCGCGATGGAGAAATACCAGAAGGTCACCGGCACGACCGAGCGGCCCGCCTTCTCGGACGCCCACCATTGCAACAGGAAGCGCGCGGTGAACATCAGCTGGCCTGCGACGCCGACCGCGACCCAGATCGCATCGACCGGGTTGTTCAGCCCCATGGCGTTCAAGAGGTTATACATCGAAGCTCTCCGGCTCGGCCTTCTTGGCGCGGCGCAAGAGCCAGGCGACGCCGAAAAGATCGACCACGCCGACAAGGGCGCGCTGCAGGTTGGTGTAATTCGACTGCCCCGCCCCGCGCGCTCGGTGGGTCACGTCGACATGGGCGATCTGCCACCCGTCGCGTTTGAAGAGCGCGGGCAGATAGCGGTGCATGTGGTTGAAGAACGGCAGCCGCAGAAAGGCCGCGCGGCGGAAGGCCTTCAGCCCGCAGCCGGTATCCCGCGTCCCGTCCTTCAGCATCCAGCCCCGGATCGCATTGGCCGCCTTGGAGGCATAGCGCTTGGACAGCGTATCCTGCCGCCCGACCCTCTGCCCCGCCACCAGCCCGACCTTGGGATTGTCGAACAGCGGCTGCACCAGGGCGGGCAGGTTCGACGGCGGGTTCTGCCCGTCGCCATCCAGCGTGCAGACGATCTCGGCCCGCGCCGCCATCACCCCCGAATGCACCGCCGCCGACTGCCCGGCCGACACCGGATGGCGCAGCACCCGCACATGCGGCAGCACCTTGGCCGCCGCCCCCGTGCCATCGGTCGAGCCGTCATCGACCACGATGATCTCGAACGGCACGAAACCCTGCAGGTTCGCGTCGATCTCGCGCACCAGGGTGGCGATGTTCAAAGCCTCGTTGCGGGCCGGGATCACGACGGAGAGTTTCACGCTTCACCTTTTCCGCGGCCCATAGCAGGCCCCGCCCGCCACCGCAAATCACGCCCGCTTCATCGCCAGGCGTCTTTCGCGCATGAAGATATATACGCCCGAGGCCACCACAATAGCCGAGCCGAAAGAAGTCCGCGCATCCGGCAAGGTTCCGAACAGCGCCCAGCCCAGCAGGATCGCCCAAAGCAGCGAGGTATAGCGGAAGGGGGCGACCACGGCCAACTCGCCCACCCGCATGACGCGGACGGCGAAAAGATAGCCCGCGATGATGAAAAGCGCGGCCGCGCCGACCTCCAGCGTGGGGCGCAAGGTCAGCGGCTGCCAGCCCTTGTAAGCCGTCACCACCCCGCCCATCACCATCACCGACACCGCCGCCCAGACCGCGCCGACCGTGGTCGGCATGGCGCGCGAGAACTTCCGCGTCGCGAGATCGCGCAAGACCACCCCCGCCACCGAGGCGAGGCCCAGCACCGACCAGATGTCGAAATCCGCCGCTCCGGGTTTGACGATGACCAGGACGCCGACGAAACCCGCGAGGATCGCGGCCAGCCTCCGCCAACCGATGGGCTCGCCCAGGAAGACCGCCGCGGCCAGGGTCACCGCCAAGGGCAGCGACTGCATGATGGCCGAAAGGTTCGCCATCGGCATCTGGGTCAGCGCAATCAGGAAAGTGGCGGTCGAGGCGATCTCGCCCAGGGTGCGCAAAGCCACCCAGAGCCGGTCGCGCCCCTGCGGCACGAACTGCCGCACGCCCTGCGCCCGCGCGATCAGAAGGATGCCCAGGGTCGCCACAACGCCGCGCAGCAACATCGCCTGGAACAGCGGCATCACCTCGGTCGCGGATTTCATCAGCGCATCGTTGACCGTAAACCCGATCATCGAGCCGCACATCAGAAGGATGCCGCGGGTATTGTCGGAAATCGCCATGTCTCCCCCCGAAATCGCGCAAAAGAAAACCCCCCGCCGTCACCGGCGGGGGGCATCGTCAGACGAGGATCACTCGCGGCTTTCGATCGTATCGACGAGGCCGCTGTCGCGGTCGTCGTCCTGATCCATCACGTCGAAGGGCGCAGCCAAGGCGGCGGCAGTCTCGGCCTCGGACTTCCGGGCCTCGATCACCGTCAGGTCGCGGTCGCCCGCGATCTTCTTGACGCGCATCGTGGCGCCACCCGTCCCGGCGGGGATCAGGCGACCGACGATGACGTTCTCCTTCAGGCCGACCAGCTTGTCGCGCTTGCCCTGGACCGAAGCCTCGGTCAGGACGCGGGTCGTCTCCTGGAACGAGGCGGCCGAGATGAAGCTGCGGGTCTGCAGCGACGCCTTGGTCAGACCCAGCAGGATCGGCTCGGCCGTCGCCGGGCGCAGACCCATGGCCAGGATCTTCTCGTTGTTCTCGTCCAGCTCGGCTTTGTCGACGGTCTCGCCCTTCAGAAGCGTGGTGTCCCCGCTGTCGAGGATCTCGTACTTCTGCAGCATCTGGCGCACGATGACCTCGATGTGCTTGTCGTTGATGCGCACGCCTTGCAGACGATACACATCCTGCACTTCCTCGATCATGTAGTTCGCCAGCGCCTCGACACCCATGATGCGCAGGATGTCGTGCGGAGCCGGGTTGCCGTCCATGATGTAGTCGCCCTTCTGGACGAAGTCGCCTTCCTGGACCGGAATGTGCTTGCCCTTGGGGATCATGTATTCGGCCGCGTTCAGCGTCTCATCCACGGGCTCGACCGTGATGCGGCGCTTGTTCTTGTAGTCCTTGCCGAAGCGGACATAGCCATCATACTCGGCGATGATCGCGTGATCCTTCGGACGACGGGCTTCGAAGAGTTCCGCCACGCGGGGAAGACCCCCGGTGATGTCCTTCGTCTTGGCGCCTTCGCGCGGGATACGCGCCACCACGTCGCCCGGACGGATGTCCTGGCCGTCCTCGACCGACAGAATGGCGTCCACCGACATCGGATAAGTGATCGGGTTGCCATTGTCGCCGCGCACGGCGTCGCCGGTTTCCGGGTCGATCACGATGACTTCCGGCTTCAGCTCGTTCCCCTTCGGCGCCGAGCGCCAGTCGGAGACGATCTTCTGCGTCATGCCGGTCGCTTCGTCGGTCTCTTCGCGCACCGAGATGCCCGAGATCAGATCCTTGAACCGCGTCACACCGCCCTTTTCGGCGATGATCGGCAGGGTATAGGGGTCCCATTCGAAGAGCTTGGTGCCGCGCTTGACCGCCGCGCCATCGGCCACGTGCAGCTTGGCGCCATAGGTCAGCTTGTGAACCGCACGTTCGCCGCCCGCCTCGTCGAGGATTGCGATGGACATGTTCCGGCCGACCACGATCTGCTCGCCCGCCACGTTGGACAAGAGGTTCGGGTTGCGGAACTCGACCTTGCCCTCCTGGCTGGCTTCGAGGAAGGACTGCTGACCGCCCTGCGCGATGCCGCCGATGTGGAAGGTCCGCATCGTCAGCTGCGTGCCGGGCTCACCGATGGATTGGGCGGCGATGATGCCGACCGCTTCACCGATGTTCACCAGCGTGCCGCGGGCGAGGTCGCGACCATAGCACATGGCGCAGACGCCTTCCTCGGCCTCGCAGGTCAGAGGCGAACGGATGCGGGCATGGGTGATGCCGTTCGTGTGGATCATGTCCGCACGACGCTCGTCGATCAGCTCGCCACGGGCCACCAGCACTTCGCCGGTCGCGGGCACCACGATGTCATCGGCCGCCACACGGCCAAGGATACGCTCGGCCAGGCTTTGGACGACTTCGCCATCGTTCACCGCGGTTTCCGCATTGATCGCGCGCTCGGTGCCGCAATCATGCACGCGCACGATGCAGTCCTGGGCCACGTCCACCAGGCGGCGGGTCAGGTACCCCGAGTTCGCCGTCTTCAGCGCGGTATCCGCGAGGCCCTTACGAGCGCCGTGGGTCGAGTTGAAGTATTCAAGAACGGTCAGACCTTCCTTGAAGTTCGAGATGATCGGCGTCTCGATGATCTCGCCCGAGGGCTTGGCCATCAGACCGCGCATGCCCCCCAGCTGCTTCATCTGGGCCGGCGAACCCCGGGCCCCGGAGTGCGACATCATATAGACCGAGTTCGGCTCCTTTTCGGCGCCGGCATCGGTGTAACGG
>CAMFIX010000321.1 GCA_945952425.1 uncultured Pseudorhodobacter sp.
CGCGGCAAGCCCGCCGACCCCTACGGACCCCATCGGCAGGGCCACTCCTCCTTACTCGAGCTTCGTCGCCGAACTCGGAGCCCCGTCTCGCGAGCAGCGGCGGGCTCCACCGATGTCGATGGCCCC
Source organism: uncultured Pseudorhodobacter sp. (assembly GCA_945952425.1). GTDB lineage: Bacteria > Pseudomonadota > Alphaproteobacteria > Rhodobacterales > Rhodobacteraceae > Stagnihabitans. Next base: position 127 of record CAMFIX010000321.1, read on the forward strand.
TCCTCCTCCCTCGGGCCGTGACACCTGCGGCGCGCCCCTCCTCCTCCCTCGGGCGCGCCGCCTCCCTCCCCCCCTTCTCGCCCATGAAAAAACCCGGCAGAGACCTGCCGGGTTTTTCGCATGCCACGTCTTGCAAAGCCTCAATCTTCGCGGGGACGGCGGCCTTTCGGGCCCTTCAGCCCTTTGCGCACCCGGGCCGCAGCCAGAGGGTCTTGCGCCTCCTGCAAGGCCGCCACCGCCTGGCGCTGCCCGCGCGAGAGCCCCTCTTCCGCCGCCCGGCCCCGCACCTTGCGCAGCGCCTTCGGGCCCTCCAGCGCCGCCACGCGCTGCGCCAGCGTCAGGACCAGCTCGACCAGCGTATCCAGCACATCGGCGCGCAGGGTCTCGGGCGAGACCACCTCGGGCGAAGCCTGCGCCGCGGTCAGGTCGATGCCGAAGCGGGTGCGGATCTCGTCCCAAAGTGCGGCATTCTGCGCCACCACCCCCGCCGTAGGCCCATAGTCGAAACAGTCGCGCGCGAGGTCCGCGATCCCCAGGATCGGCGCATCGGGCGGCATCACCGCCCCGTCGAACAGGCCCGGCACCGCATGGCCCGGGAAGCGGTTGTTGAAGAGCGCGCGCAAAGCCAGCTCGCCGCGGTTGCGCCGCGGATTGGCCCGCGCACCGCTCAGCGCCGCCTGCACACCGATGGCGGCCAGGAAATCGCCCACCACATCCCCCGCCGCATCGTAATGGCGCAGCGCAAAGCCCGCGCCCAGCATCTCGCGCCACTCCAACGCCGAGCGATAGCGCGTGGCGAAGGCCCCCGCCACTTCGGCATAGGGCTTGATGCCGCCGCGGTTCACCTTGTCGGCCAGCCCCCATTGCGCGTAAGCGGAAGGCAGCCAGCGGTCGGGATTGCGGACATAGCCGATGACAGTGACCTTGATCGCCGGGTCCAGCGCGTCAAGGAAGGGCCGCAGCACCTCGGCCTGGCCCCAAAGCCCCTCGTTCGACAGGATGGCGCAGGTGACGCCCTCCGCCGCCAGCCCGGCCAGATGGGCCGACAGGCGCCCGGCATAATCGACCTTGGACGCCTTGTCCTCGCGCAGGAAAGCCTGGTTCTTCTTCACCTCGGCCGGCGGGTCGAGGAAATCGAGCCGCATCCCCAGATACCGCGCCCCCGCCGCCGCCAGGGCCTCGGGGTTCTGGCGCAGCGCGCCCTGGATCGCCGAAGTGCCGGTCTTGCCCATGCCGACATGCAGGATCAACCGCATCGCTGTCTCCTTCTTTGCCTGCCAGCCAGAACAGGCGGCAGGGCGAAGGTCAAGCGCTCAGCCAAGCTCGCCGACCTGCGGCCCCCAGCTGTCGGACAGCGCAAAGCCGGTGGCGAAAGGGTCGTCGGAGCTTTGGGTCAGGAAGGTGCGGCCATAAAGCCGGGCGCCGCCGGTGATGCGGGGCAGGACGGCGGGATAGGGGCCGACCGTGGTCTCGCCGATGGCCTCGGCGGTGAAGATGCCGCCGATGATGGAATAAGAGGTGCGCGGGTCGTGCAGGGCAAGCTTGCCGCGCGCCCGCAGGACGGCCAGGTTGGCCGAAGAGCCGGTGCCGCAGGGCGAGCGATCCACCCGCCCGGGCTTGAGCGTCGTGCAGGTGATGACCGAGCCGTCGGGCTGGTAGTCGCGGAACATCACATAGGCGATCTCGTTCAGGCTCGGGATCGTCGGATGCTGCACCGGGATCGAGGCCATCGCCGCCTTGATCGCAATCCCCGCCTCGGCCAGCGCACGGGCATTGTCGGGCACGATGGTCAGCCCGATCTCGGAGACGTCGATCTGCGCATAGAAGACACCGCCAAAGGCGATGTCGGCCTTGATGCGGCCGAAGGGGGTGTCGATCTCGCGGTCCAGCTCCAGCACGAAGGCCGGCACGTTGTCCAGGCTGACCGAGACGCAGCGCCCGCCCGCACAGCGCGCCCGGGCGAGGATCAGCCCGGCGGCTGTGTCCAGCCGGACCAGCGTCTCGGGCTCGGTCATCTTCACCCGGCCGGTCTCCAACAGCGCCGTGACGACGCAGATGGCGTTCGACCCCGACATCGGATGCGCCCGGTCGGCCTGCAACACGATGAAGCCCGCATCGGCATCGGGGCGGCAGGGCGGCAGCAGAAGGTTGACCGTCATCGCGACATGGGCGCGGGGTTCGTAACACAGGAACCGGCGCAGGCTGTCGTCCACCTCGTTGATATGGTTCATCTTCTCCAGGATCGTCGCCCCGGGGATCTCGGGCGCACCCGAGACCAGGACATTGCCGATCTCGCCCTGGGCATGGACGAGAAGGATCTCAAGCTCGGGCATGTCAGAACCTGTCGATGCGATAGGGGTGAAGGTCCAGGGCCGGTTTCGCCCCGGTGATGAGGTCGGCCATCAGCAGCGCGGTGGTCGCGGCATAGGTCAGGCCGAGGTGGCCGTGGCCGGTGGCATAGAACAGCCCGCGGGTCTTGGCAGAGGCCGAGAGGATCGGTACCGTATCGGGCAAGGCCGGGCGGTGGCCCATCCATTCGGTGAACTCTTCGCAGCGCAGCTTCGGCAGCGCCACCCGCGCCCGCCGCACCGTCACTTTCGACCGGCGGTAATCCGGCGGCGCCTCCAGCCCCGCCATCTCGACCGTGCCGCCGACCCGGATGCCCCCCGCGGTCGGCGTGACCATGAAGGCGCGAGCCGGCCAGATGATCGAATGCTTCAGCTTGATCCCCGGCCGCATGATCTGCGTGTGATAGCCGCGCTCGGTCTCCAGCGGGATCGGCTCGCCCAAAGCTTTGGCCAGCGCCGCCGAATGCGCGCCCGCCGCGATCACCACCTCGTCGGCGGGCAGGCGGCGGCCGTCGGTCAAGACGACCTCGCGGATCGCCTCGCCCCGGGTAAAGCTTGCGACCGTCCCCGTCTCGATCCGGCCGCCCAGAGCCTGGAACCGCGCGGCCAGGGCCTGCACCAGCTTGTAGGGGTCTTTCACCGAGCGGTTCTTGGGGAACAGCACCGCCATGCCGATCTGGTCGGAAATCTCGGGCTCCAGCGCCTTGATCGCCGGACGGCCGAGGATCTCATGCGGGATGCCGAAGCGTTCCAGGATCTCGATATGGTCGCGGTCGGCGCGGAACTCGGCCTCGTCGGCGTAAAGCGACAGGCACCCCTCGGCGCTCAGCTGATCGGCCAGCCCATGGGTGGCCAACATCGCTTGCGTGTCCTCCAGCGCACGGCCGCAAAGCGCCGCCCCCTGCGCCTCCAGCGCGCGCAGCTTGCCCGGGCGCGAGGCGGCGATGAAGCGCAGGAACCAGGGCACCAGCCGCGGCATATAGCTCGCGCGCACGCGCACGGGGCCTTCGGGGTCCAGCATCCAGCCCGGGATCTGCTTCCAGACCGAAGGCCGCGAGGCCGGCATGAACTCGGTCACCGCGATCGAGGCCATATTGCCGAAAGAGGCGCCCTGCCCCGGCGCGCCCCGGTCGATGATCGTGACCTGCCGCCCGCGCCGCTGCAGCTCCAGCCCCAAGGCGGTGCCGATGATGCCCGCGCCGACGACTATGGTAGTGTTTCGCCCTACGGCGAGGGGCGTTGCCATGTTACTTCCAGTTCACCACGACCTGCATGGCCTCGGAGAATTCCGCCTTTTCGGCCTCCGTCAAGGGCCCTAGCGGCATGCGGCACTCACCGACCGCATTGCCCTGCAGCTCGCAGCCATATTTCAGCTTTTGCACGAACTTGCCCGATTCCAGCACGTTCATCGCGGGCCAAAGCTGGGTCATGATCGCCTTGGCCCCGGCCAGATCGCCCGAGCGGAACGCCCGGTCCATCTCGCAAACCGGCTTGGCCATGCAATTGGCCGGCCCGCAAATCCAGCTGTCGGCGCCCCAGAGCATGAAGTCCAGCGCGATATCGTCCGACCCCGAGACCAGCTGCACCCGCCCCGCATAGCGCGTCGCGATCCCGATGGCGCGCTGCATGACGCCCGAAGATTCCTTGATCCCGATGATCCGCGGCTCGTCGGCCAGCGCGTCCAGCGCCTCGTAACCGATCTCGACCCCATCCTTGCCGGGATAGGAGTAAAGCACGATGTTCATGTCGGTGGCCGCGATCACCGCCTTGAAATGACGGACGATTTCGGCCTGCGTCGGCTTGGTGTAGAAGGGCACGGCCAACAGAACCGCGTCATAGCCCAAAGCCTTGGCCTTCAGCGTATTGGCGATCACCCCGGCCGTCGAGGGCGCATTGGTGCCCGCGATCAAGGTCTCGCCCGGCTTGGCGAAAT
>CAMFIX010000322.1 GCA_945952425.1 uncultured Pseudorhodobacter sp.
ACGCATAGGCGACCGCCTCGGCCGCGGGCCGGATGGCCGCAGCCACCGCCCCAACCTTGGTTCCTGCGGGCACACAACCTGTCCGATGGCGCAGGCCACCCATCGGATGGCCTCCGGCTCCCACCACCCCGTCTCCCCAGGGCGCCCCGCCGGGCCCTGGGCGCGCGGGGCTCTGCCCTTCAGTCCGCCACGACGTCCTGGCGTTGGCGCCCCAGCCCCTCGATCCCAAGCTCCACCACTTCCCCCGCCTTCAGGTAGCGCGGCGGCTTCATGCCCAGGCCAACCCCCGGAGGCGTGCCGGTCGAGATCACGTCGCCCGGGTGCAAGCTCATGAATTGGCTGAGGTAATGCACGAGGAAGCGCACGCCGTAGACCATCGTCTTGGTCGAGCCGTTCTGCATCGTCTGGCCGTTCAGCGTCAGCCACATCTTCAGGTTCTGCGGATCGGCGACCTCGTCGCGCGTCACCAGCCAAGGCCCCAGCTGCCCGAAATTGTCGCAGCTTTTCCCCTTGGTCCACTGGCCCGACCGCTCGGTCTGGAAGGCCCGTTCCGAGACGTCATTGGTCACCGCATAGCCCGCGACATAGTCCATCGCATCGGCTTCGCTGACATATTTGGCATGCTTGCCGATGATGACGCCGAGCTCGACCTCCCAGTCGGTCTTCTCAGAGCCGCGCGGGATGAGGATCGGATCGTTCGGCCCGCAGATCGCCGAGGTCGCCTTCATGAAAACCACCGGCTCGGGCGGCACTTTCATGCCGGACTCGGCCGCATGGTCGGCATAGTTCAGCCCGATGCAGATGAACTTGCCGGTGCCGGCGACGCAGGGACCAAGGCGTGTGGCCGGATCGACCACCGGCAGCGTCGAGGCATCCAGCGCGCGCAGCATCGCCAGCCCCGCATCGCCGATCACCGCCCCCCCGATGTCGGGCACGAGGCCCGTCAGGTCGCGGATCGTGCCGTCGGTGTGCAGCATCCCCGGGCGTTCGGCCCCGCGGGGGCCATGGCGCAGAAGTTTCATGATCTCTCCTTCAGATATTGGCCCAGCCGCCGTCGATCACATGGGCGACCCCGGTGGTATAGGCGGATTCGTCGGATGCGAGATAGACGACAAGCGCCGCGATCTCTTCGGGCTTGCCGATGCGTCCGATGGGTTGGCGGGCGATGAAGGCCTTCTTCGCGGCCTCGTAATCGCCGGTGTCGCGCAGGCGCTGATCCAGCGAGGGGCTTTCCACCGTGCCCGGGCAGATCGCATTGGCGCGGATGCCCTGGCCGATGAAATCGGCGGCGATGGACTTGGTCAGCCCGATCACCCCCGCCTTGGTCGCGCCATAGACGAAGCGGTTGGGCGCGGCCAGGACCGAACCCGCGACCGAGGCCATGTTGATGATCGAGCCCCCGCCGCCCGCGATCATCGCGGGCAGGAAAGCCTTGCACATCCGGTACATGGCCGTCATGTTCAGGTCCATCGAGAAGGCCCATTGCTCTTCGTCGCAATCCAGGATCGTGCCCGCGGCCACGAATCCCGCGCAGTTGAAGAGCACGTCCAGCGCCCCGATCTCGGCCGCTGCCTGGGCCACGGCCTCCTTGTCGCGCACGTTCAGAAGCCGGGTCTCCATCCCCTCCAGGCTCGCCAAAGCCTCGGCATTGATGTCCGCCGCGATGACCGTCGCCCCCTCGCGCGCCATGGCAATCGCCGTCGCCCGCCCGATCCCCTGCCCCGCCGCCGTCACCAGCGCACGCTTGCCTGCCAGCCTGCCCATGCGTTTCTCCCTTTGCTGGCCCCTGTGTAAACTGACATGTTAGTTAGGGGAACAGCAAAACCGCCCGCTCCCCCGGAAATCCGGCCGGGCGGGACGCGACCGCGGGGGGAGCGAAAAATTTTCGGCGAAAATTTTTGGCGCTTACTCGTGAGCCGGGGCCTTGCCGGAATTGGCGCGATAGGGGCGCGAGACATCCGTCAGGGTGACGTCCAGCGCCTCGACGCTCAACTCAACCTCGCCGTCGCCCGCGAAGATCAGCCGCAGCCGCCCCGCCCCCTCGGTGCCCGGCTCGAAGATCAGGTCGAGAAGAGCGACGACCATATCGGCATCGCGACTGATGCCCTGGGCGCGGACGGCCAGCACGTGGTCGAAGACCAACAGGCTGCGGACCCGCTCGAAGGGGCGGCCCTCGCGGGTGGCGGCGGGGCGGTCCTCGTGGCGGAAGCGGTTGAGCAGCATGGCAAAACGATGCTGCTTGCGGGCGAAGGTGATGTCGGACCCCGCCATCACCGCATCCTGCACCAGCGCGGCCAGGACCGGCAGATCCTCTGGCCTCTGGGCGATCAACCGCAGGGGCGATTCCTCGCCATCTTCGAACCTTGCGTCGCTCATCCCTTGATCCGCTCGATCTGGGCGCCGCAGGCCCGCAGCTTTTCCTCGACCCGCTCGTAACCGCGGTCCAGGTGATAGACGCGGCTGACGACCGTCTCGCCCTCGGCCGCCAAGGCCGCCAGGATCAGGCTGACCGAGGCGCGCAGGTCGGTGGCCATCACCCGCGCCCCTTTCAGCTTTTCGACGCCATGCACCGTGGCATGGCCGCCATGGACCTCGATATTCGCGCCCATCCGCGTCAGTTCCGGCGCATGCATGAAGCGGTTCTCGAAGATGCGCTCTTCCAGCACCGAAGTCCCTTCGGCGGTGCAAAGCAAAGCCATCATCTGCGCCTGCAGGTCGGTCGGAAAGCCCGGGAAGGGCTCGGTCACCACATCCACTGCCTTGACGCGGCCTTGGCCCGAGACCTTCAGCCCCCGCTCGGTCTGGGTCACCGAAACCCCCGCGGCCTCCAGCTTTTCGGCGAATGCCCCGACCAGCTCCATCTTGCCGCCCAGGCATTCGACCTCGCCCCCGCAGATCGCCGGCACCAGCATATAGGTGCCCAGTTCGATCCGGTCGGCCACCACCGGATGGGTTGCGCCATGCAGACGGTCCACCCCCTGGATGGTGATGGTCGATGTCCCCTCACCCTCGATCTGCGCCCCCATGGCCCGCAGGCAGCGGGCCAGATCGACGATCTCCGGCTCGCGCGCGGCGTTTTCGATGACGGTGGTGCCCTTGGCAAGGGTCGCCGCCATCAGGGCATTCTCGGTGGCCCCCACCGAGACCAGCGGGAAGTGGATCGTGGCCCCCTTCAGCCGCCCGCCCGGCGCGCGGGCATGCAGATAGCCGTCCTTCAGCTCGATCTCGGCGCCGAGCGCCTCCATCGCGCGTTGGTGCAGGTCGACGGGGCGCGCGCCAATCGCGCAGCCGCCGGGAAGAGAGACCACAGCATGGCCCTCGCGCGCCAGCATCGGCCCCAGCACCAGGATCGAGGCGCGCATCTTGCGGACGATGTCGTAATCGGCCGTATGGTTGGCGATGTCGTGAGAGGACATCGCCAGCACCAGCCCCTGCTGCAGCCCCGCGACCTCGGCGCCCAGGCTTTGCAAGAGCTGCGTCATCGTCGCGATATCCGAAAGCCGCGGCGCATTGGTCAGCGTCAGCGGCTCGTCGCTCAGAAGCGTGGCGGGCATCAGCGTCAGGCAGGCGTTTTTCGCCCCCGCAATCGGGATCTGCCCCGAAAGTGCCCCATTGCCGCGAACGAGAATCGAATCCATGCCTGCCTCACTCTTTTTCTGCGGGGGTCTCGCCCCCGGTTTCATCCTCCGCCGCGGCCCGCGCGCGCGCCTGCGCCTTGCGGCGCCCCATATTGGCCTTCAGCGCCGCCTTCAGCCGGTCGTCGCGGGAGGGGGCCTTGGGCTTTTGCGCCGGGGCGGGATGCGGATCGTCGGTCATGAGCGAGGGTTCTAGCCCAAGCCCGCAAGGCGGTCCAGTTCCCGCGATTTTGCCTCTTGCACCCCGGCAACTTTGCGTCTAATCAGCCGCCACCGACGATGAGGCCCCGGCCAAACGTCCCCCGGCGCTGCAGTAGCTCAGTGGTAGAGCACTCCCTTGGTAAGGGAGAGGTCGAGAGTTCAATCCTCTCTTGCAGCACCATTTTCCGCCGTTTGCATGTGGTCTGACGCTTGTATCGAGGGCGCAATACGCTGACCGCGCGACCTCGACACGTCCCGTATGGGTGCAAAGGCCAGACGGCAATCTTTACGGCGCCCCCGTGCTTTACGACGCGCCCGTGATCGCGCGGCGGGCGGCGGAGGCGAGGAAGGCCGAGCGGGTCATGTTCCGCTCTTTCGCCGCCTCGTCGATGGCACGCAGCAGGCCCCGTTCGATCGAGACATTGACACGTGCGGGCGTGGTGTCCGCCGGAATATAGGGCACCTGCATCAGGACGGCGCCGCGGGCCAGTTCGTCCGCAACTTCGGGACGGCTGACAGAACATGGCGACCGATGGCGTCGGCCAAGGGTTCCAGGAGGGCGGT
>CAMFIX010000323.1 GCA_945952425.1 uncultured Pseudorhodobacter sp.
GACCGAGCGGGGCGGGACGACCAGCCACGCCGCGGTGATCGCCCGGGGCATCGGGGTGCCTGCGGTGGTCGGCGCCAATGGTCTGCGCATCGACTGGCGCGAAAGGCGGATCACGGCGCCGGATGGGCGCGTCTTCAACGAGGGCGACCAGATCACCGTGGATGGCACGACCGGAGAGGTCTTGGCCGGTGCCCCGGTGATGCTGGCCGCCGCCCTGGACGACAATTTCCAGAAGCTTCTGGGTTGGGCCGATGCCGTGCGCGACATCGGCATCCGGGCCAATGCCGACACGCCCGCCGATGCCTCCACCGCGCGCCGCTTTGCCGCCGAGGGGATCGGCCTTTGCCGGACGGAACACATGTTTTTCGACGAAGACCGTCTGGTGGTGATGCGCGAGATGATCTTTGCAGGCTCCGCCCCCGACCGCGCCGCGGCTTTGGCCCGCCTCCTGCCCATGCAGCGCGCCGACTTCGTCCAGCTGTTCCGCATCATGCAGGGCCTGCCGGTCTGCATAAGGCTCTTCGACCCCCCCTTGCACGAATTCCTGCCGCAGTCGAAAGAGGGGCTGCGGGAACTTGCCGAGGCTTTGAGCCTGCCGCTCTCGGAGGTCACCCGCCGGGCGGAAGCCCTGTCGGAGGCCAACCCGATGCTGGGGATGCGGGGGGTGCGGCTGGGTGTCGTCCTGCCGGAAATCTACGAGATGCAGGCCCGCGCGATTTTCGAAGCCACGGTCGAGGCCGGCAAGCAGGGCACCCCCGTCGTGCCCGAGGTGATGATCCCCCTCGTCTCGGCCCGGCGCGAGGTCGAGCTGGTGAAGACCAATGTCGACAAGGTCGCCGCCGCGGTAAAGGTCCAGACCGGGGTGGCCTTCGAATACAAGCTGGGGGTGATGGTCGAAACGCCCCGCGCCGCGCTGCGGGCCGGAGAGATCGCCCAGCACGCGGCTTTCCTCTCTTTCGGCACCAACGACCTGACGCAGATGACCTATGGCCTGTCGCGCGACGATGCCGGGCGGTTCATGCAGACCTATGTGAACCAGGGGGTTTTCCCCGAAGACCCGTTCCATTCCCTGGATGTCGATGGCGTCGGAGAGCTGCTTCTGATCGGCGCCGACCGGGGTCGGCACACGCGAAAAGACCTCACGCTTTCCATCTGCGGCGAGCATGGCGGCAATCCCGAATCGATTGCCTTCTGCCGTCAGGCCCGATTCGATTACGTCTCCTGCAGCCCCTACCGGGTGCCTTTGGCGCGGTTGGCGGCGGCTCACCTGGCCTTGGCCGATGCTGTGGACAAGTCGAAATAGGACACAATATCCTGAGGTTGCCCGCCGAAGCTCAGAATTTGGTTTAAGAGTTTCGGCGGAAATCCGCGCATGTTTTAAAGGAATCGGAACGATTCCGAGCCGGCCATAGACCGGTCACATTTTCGCCATTAGCCCGGTATGTCGTCGCACCGTCCCTGCCTGACGGGTGACGTTTTGGAAACAACCGGGAACAAAGACCCATGCGCTTGCACCTTTCGGAGACAATGGCCGCTGCCGCCATTATGCTCTCGGGCGCGGCCCACGCCGATGTGACGGTGAGCCAGTCCAACGACCCCTCCCGCGCGATGGGAGCCGAATTCGCCACGCTCTTTGGCGCCGAACACGACACGGTCAACGCGCTGCCCGAGGCGCAGCTGGCCGCGCTGGCCAAGGGGCCCGATGCCAAGACCCGGCCCCAGGCCGAAGCCGCGGCCCCTGCCCTTGATTACACCGACGCCTGGCTGGCCTCGCTGCCGGCGCCCCAGGGCGATCAGGAATGGAACTGCCTGCGCGAGGCGATCTATTTCGAGAGCCGGGGCGAGGATTTGCCGGGCCAGTTCGCAGTGGCCGAGGTGATCCTGAACCGGGTCGAGGCGGCGGGCTTCCCCAAGACGGTCTGCGGCGTGGTTCATGCCAAGGGCAACGGCGATTGCGCGTTCTCCTATGTCTGCGACGGGATGGCGGATGTGATGCGCGACCCCATGGCCGAAGATCGCGCGGGCCGCATCGCCCGCGCCATGCTGGACGGCGCGCCGCGCCAGCTGACCGGCGGGGCGACCTTCTTCCACGCGACCTGGTCGCGGCCGAACTGGGGCGCGGTGACCAAGACCGCCGCGATTGGCGGGCATCTTTTCTATCGCACGAATTGAATGGCGCGCGGCTTGCACAAGCCGTCGCCTTGAGGCAAGGCATGGCAGGGGCCGGGCGCTAGCCTGGCCCTGTCGCTTTCGGGGGTCCATATGAGCACCGACATCCGCCTCGCCTTCGCCCATCCCGAAGAGCGCGCCGCCGCAACCGCCAGCGCCGACCCGCGCGACCGGATATCCTTGCGCGATCATATCGTGGAGGCCGACATCGGCGCCTTTCAGAAAGAGCGCGGTCACCGGCAGCGGCTGATGTTCAACGTCGTGGTCGAGGTGCGCCCGGTGGCGCAGCCGCTGAATGACGACGTGGACCGGATTCTGTCCTATGACCGGCTGACCGAGGCGATTGCCGAGGAACTCGCGGCCGAGCGGCTGAACCTTCTGGAGACCCTGGCCGAGCGGGTGGCGGAAAAGATCCTCGCCGAGCCCCAGGCCATGCGCGCCTTCGTGCGGATCGAGAAGCTGGACATCGGGCCCTACAAGCTGGGGGTCGAGATCGCGCGGTCCCGGGCGGAAAAGGCGATGCAGGTCGTGGGCAGCGACGGGGTGGCGGCGGCGGTGCATCCGCTGGTCGTCTTTCTGGACAATGCCGCGCTGGCCGCGCCCGACCTTGGCGCGCGGCTCGACGCCTGGGCGGGCCTGGGGCAGCCGGTGATCCTGACGGTCGGCCTGCCCGACCTGCCCCGCCCGCAGACCGGCCACAAGCCGACGCAGCGCCGGGTGGACATGCTGGCCATCGAGCAGAACGCCTGGACGCTCGCCGCCCGCGATCCGCGCTGCGTGGTGATGGCGACGCGGACCGAGATCGACTGGGCGGTGAAGCGCGGCCAGATGATGGTCTGGGCGCCCTCCAAGATGGTGCTGGACGCGGTCGACGGCCCCTCCTCGCGCGAGCCGGTGGCGCTGGCCCTCTGGCTGGCCGAGCTCATGGCGGCCGAGAAGATCGTCGTTCACGGGGATGTTGCACTGCCGGCGGGAAGCCGCGTGAAGGTGGAGCGGGCCTGAGCATCCGGGGTTGAGGGTCTTGGGCTGGCAGCCTAATCCCTGACTTGGGCTTTTGCGGGACGGTCCCGGGGGTTTCACACCCCCGGACCCCCGTGGAATATTTGGGCAAGTATGAAAGGAGCAAGGGTGCGGGAGTATTTTCGACCCATTGCGATGGCGGAGCGGGTGCCGGGGGCTTTGCCTTTGGCCGGGGGGCGCCAGTGGTTCGCGCAGGTGGAGGTGCTGACGCGGGCGGGCGGGCGCATCGTGGCGGCGGGGGATCTGCCGGGCGAAGTGCGCGACAGGCTCTCGGGCGCGCGGGGCGCGTTTGGCGGGCTGGACATGGGCCGGGTGCGGCTGATGGGCATTCTGAACGTGACGCCCGACAGTTTCTCGGATGGCGGGTTGTTTTTGCGGCCCGAGGCCGCGGTGATGCAGGCGCGGGTGATGGCCTCGGGCGCCGAGATCATCGACATCGGCGGCGAGAGCACGCGGCCGGGGGCGGTGGAGGTCTCGGTGGAGGAAGAGGTGGCGCGGACGGCGCCGGTGATTGCCGCGCTGCGGGCGGGGGGGTTGGAGGCGCCGATCTCGATCGACACGCGAAAGGCGCGTGGGGCCGAGGCGGGGCGGGGGGCGGGGGCCTCCTGGGTCAATGACGTGACGGCGCTGCGGTTCGATCCGGCGATGGCGGGGGTGGTGGCCAAGGCGGGCTGCCCGGTGGTGCTGATGCATTCCATCGCCGATCCGCAGACGATGCAGGACGATCCGCGCTATGACAATGTCTGCCTGGAGGTCTTCGACGCCCTGGAGGCTCGGGTGGCGGCGGCCGAGGCGGCGGGAATTTCCCGTGACCGGATCGCCATCGACCCCGGCATCGGCTTCGGCAAGACCTTGGAGCACAACCTGACGCTCTTGCGGGGGCTTGGCCTGTTTCACGACCTTGGCCTGCCGGTTCTGCTGGGGGCCAGCCGCAAGCGCTTCATCGGCACGGTGGGCGCCGAGGCGGAGGCCGCCAAGCGCATGCCGGGCTCGCTGGCCGTGGCGCTTTGGGGCGCGGCGCAAGGGGTGCAGATGATCCGGGTCCATGACGTGGCCGAGACGCGGCAGGGCCTGCGGTTGTGGGAAGCCGTGCAGGGTTCGACAGATTTGGGAGCGCAGCCATGAGGAAATTGTTCGGCACCGATGGCGTGCGCGGGCGGGCCAACAGCCATCCGATGACGGCCGAGATGGCCTTGAAGCTTGG
>CAMFIX010000324.1 GCA_945952425.1 uncultured Pseudorhodobacter sp.
CCTCAAGGGGCCCACGGGCCCCTTGAGAAACCCCGTGGATATTTGGGGACCAATGAAATCAGGCTGTCGCGAGGGCCTGGGTCAGGTCGGCGATCAGGTCGCCCGCGTCTTCCAGCCCGACCGAGAAGCGGATCAGGCCCGGCGTGATGCCGAGGCTGTCCTTCTGTTCCTGCGGCAGCCTTTGGTGAGTCGTGGTCGCGGGATGGGTCGCGATCGACTTGGCGTCGCCCAGGTTGTTGGAAATCTTGGCAATTTCCAGCGCGTTCATCAGGCGGAAGGCGGCCTCTTTGCCGCCCTTGACCTCGAAGGTCACCAGCGTCCCGCCCGAACCCATCTGCGCCATGGCAAGCGCGTGCTGGGGGTGGGAGGCCAGGGCGGGGTAGATCACCTTCGCGACCTTCTCATGCGCCTCCAGCGCCTGCGCCACCTTCAGCGCGGCATCCGCCATCGCCCGGCAGCGCAGGTCCAGCGTCGTCATGCCCTGCAGATGCAGCCAGGCGTTGAAGGGGGAAATCGCCGCCCCGGTATGCTTGAGGTAAGGCTCGGCCACCTTGCGCACGAACTCCTTCGTGCCGCAGATGACGCCGCCCAGGGCCTTGCCCTGCCCGTCGATATGCTTGGTCGAGGAATAGACCACCACATCGGCGCCTTGCGACACCGCCTTGGAAAAGATCGGCGTGGCAAAGACATTGTCCACGATGACCGTCGCGCCGACGGCATGGGCGATTTTCGCCACCGCGGCGATGTCGACCAGCTCCAGCGTCGGGTTGGACATGGATTCAAAGAAGACCGCCTTGGTCCCGGGCCGCACCGCCGCCCGCCATTGGTCGAGGTCCGCACCATCCACGAAAGTGACCTCGACGCCATAGCGGCCCAGCACCTCCTCCAGGATGTAAAGACACGACCCAAACAGCGCCCGCGCCGAGACGACATGATCCCCCGCCCGCAGCATCGAGACCAGCGCGCCGTTCACCGCCGCCATGCCGGAGGCCGTGGCGAAAGCGTCCTCCGTCCCCTCCAGCGCCGCGATGCGCTCTTCGAACATGCGGGTCGTGGGGTTGCCGTAGCGGGCATAGATGAATTCGTCGTCGCCCGCCTTGATGAAGCGCGCCTCGGCGGCCTCGGCATCCGGGTAGGCGAAGCCTTGCGTCAGATACAAAGCCTCGGCCATCTCGCCATATTGGCTGCGGCGGGTGCCTTCATGGACCAGTTTCGTGCGGATGTTCCAGTCGCTCATCCGATCCTCCATTTCGGGCCGAAGCCCCGTGGTGCCGGATAGAGAGGGAGCCGTCGTTGCCTGCAGCCCCACCTTTTAGCGGATTGTTTAACGTGGCCCGCAATCCGGTTCAAAGCGCCACGCAATTGGCCTAACAGGCCCCCGGCAGAGCGTCAAGCACCCTGCCCCTTTCATACTGGCTCAAATATCCTGCGGGAGGTCTGGAGGGTGCAAAACCCTCCAGCGGCTGGCCCCAAACCCGCCGCCGGCCGCAAAAATTTTTGCCGAAAATTTTTCGCCCGACCCCGACCGAGGGTCTCAGAACCGGCCGTAGCCCTTGGTCCAGGCCATTTCGACCGTGCGCGACAGGGCCAGCGCCACGCGGTTCATCATCATCGGCAGAAGCCCGAAATAGATCAGCCAGATGGTCAGGGGCTGCTGGATCATCGCCTCGTTCAACAGCACCAACCCAAGATAGAAGACCGCCATCACCCGCGCCATCAGCGCATCCGAGGCCAGGGGCCGGTCGCCCGGCACGAAATGGCGCGTCATCGCATGGCCGCCCGCGATCACGTCCAGCATGTAAAGCCCGGCCATCATCAGGAAATAGGCCGAAAGGAAGCGCTGGCACCAGATCGGCTCGCCCTCCCAGACCAGGCCCGCGAAACACAAGGGCCCGAACAGCAGCGCCAGGATCAGCGTCAGGCGGCCGGGGATTGCGAAGCTCAGGTTCTTGATCGTCTGCTCGGCCCGGATCGCCAGCCGGATCGCCACGGCGAAGACGAAGGCCAGCATGAAAGCCTCGCGCTCCGAGGGCAGGACGGTCGTCAGCACCGGCCAGCTGACCGCCATCGCCACCAGCGGCACCGCCGCATGCCACGGGCTGCGGTCTTCCTTGCGGAACACCGATTTGAAGCCGTTCCAGGTCTCGACGATATCTTCCCACATGTCCCACGCCCCCGCGTTGATGCGCCCCGGAATAGCAGTCGATCAAGGCAGGAACGTGGCGAAATCAGTCCTTTGCGGTGCCGTATTTCTGCAAGAGCTTCGCCTGGGACAGCAGGAAGGCGAACATCGCCACTGTCAGCCCCACGACCTTGAAGGTCAGCCAGGCCCCGTCCGAGACATTGCGCCAGACCAGCTCGTTCAGCGCCGCCATGGCGAGGAAAAAGAAACACATCCGCCGCGTCAGGATCATCCAGCCCGCTTCCTGCATCGGCAGGGCCTCGCCCATCACCAGCTTCAGCCAGCTTTGGCCGCGCAAGAGCCCAAGCCCCAGAAGCCCCGCGAAGAACAGGTAGATGATCGTCGGCTTCATCTTGATGAACTCGGGGTCGTTGAACCAGACCGTCAGCCCGCCCATGAAGAGCACGACGACCAGGGTCAGCACCTGCATGACCGAAAGCTTGCCCGTCACCCGCCACAAGGCCACCGTCGCCGCCGCCTGCAGCACGACGAAAATCGCCGTGGTCAGGATGAAGCCCGAATAGGTGACGCCGCCCAAGGTCAGCGTCTTGTCCTTCAAAAGCGCATAGCCCAGCAGGAACAGCACCAGGGGCCCGTATTCCAGCCCCGCCTTCAGTTGCGCCTTCGTCATCCGCCCAGCTCCATCACCACCGCCCCCGCCGCGATCAGCCCCATCAGGGCGGCACGCAGGGACCCCACCTTCTCGCCCAGAACCGCCCAGCCGATCAAGGCCGCAAACACGGTCGAGGTCTCACGAAGTGCGGCGGCCAGGCTCACATGGTCCAGCCGCGTCGCGATCATCACCGATCCGAAGGAGGCAAAGGCCACCAGCGCCCCGAACACGCCGCGCGCCGCAAGGCCCTTCAGCCGCGCGGCCTCGACCCCGCGCCAGCGCCGCCAGGTGATCGCCGGGATGAAGACCGAATCCACCACGAAGAACCAGGCCAGGAAGGTGAACGGGTCCAGGGTCTGGCGGATGCCCCAGGCGTCATAGGTCGTGTAGGCGGCGACAAAGCCCCCGGTGACCAGCGCCAGCCCCAGGGCGGGCGCCAGCACCATCGGCCGCTCCATCCGTGCCAGCGCCGCGACCGACAGGCCGAAGATCCCCGCGACCAGCAGCCCAAGGCCCAGCCATTGCAACGGCCGGAAGGCCTCGCCAAAGACCATCCCCGCGAAGATCACGGTAAAGACCGGCCCGGTGCCGCGGACGATGGGATAGACCACGGTATAGGGCGCGCGGTCATAGGTCATGGCTTGCGCGATCTTGTAACCGGCATGGATGAAAAAGGCGCCGACAAAGATCGGCACCTGCGCCAGCGTCGGCCAGGGCACCGCGAAAAGCGCGAAAGGCAGCGCGATCAGCCCGTAACAGGCGTCGATGGCGGCCCGCGCCAGCCAAGGGTCGTCGCGCCCCTTCTGCAGCGCGCCAAAGAGCGCATGCAGGAAGGCCGCCGCGATGGCCAGGGCGATGGCCAGCCGGTGCCCCTCGGGCGTGCCCGCCAGCCCCGTGACCAGCGCCCCCAAGTCAGTCGAGCCCCACCAGCGCCTTGGCGAAATCCTGCGGGTCGAAGGGGGAAAGGTCGTCGATCTGCTCGCCCACGCCGATGGCATGGATCGGCAGGCCGAACTTGTCAGCCAGGGCCACCAGCACCCCGCCCCGCGCCGTGCCGTCCAGCTTGGTCATCACCAGCCCCGAGACATCGGCGATCTTGCGGAAGATCTCCACCTGGCTCAGCGCGTTCTGCCCGGTCGTGGCATCCAGCACCAGAAGCGTGTTATGGGGCGCGGTCGGGTCTTTCTTGCGCAGGACGCGGACGATCTTGGCGAGTTCTTCCATCAGGTCGGCGCGATTCTGCAACCGCCCGGCCGTGTCGATCATCAGAAGGTCGGCGCCCTCGTCCTGCGCGCGGGTCAGCGCGTCATAGGCGAGGCTGGCGGGGTCCGAGCCCTCTGCCGCCGTCAGCACCGGCACCCCGGCGCGTTGGCCCCAGACCTGCAGCTGTTCGACCGCCGCCGCGCGGAACGTGTCGCCCGCCGCGATCACCACCTTCTTGCCGGCCGCCTTGAACTGGCTGGCCAGCTTGCCGATGGTCGTGGTCTTGCCCGAGCCGTTGACGCCCACGACCAGCACGACCTGCGGCTTTTGCGGGTAAAGCGGCTGGGGCCGCGCCACCGGCTCGATGATGCGGGCGACCTC
>CAMFIX010000325.1 GCA_945952425.1 uncultured Pseudorhodobacter sp.
CATGTCGGCGGGCAGGATCATCAGCGCGCCCGCACCCTCCGCCCCGCGGCGCAGCGAGGCGGCCAGGCCCTCGGCGGCCTCGGGCACCGGCAGGATGTGCAGGGCGAGGCCTGCCAGCAAGGCGCGCCGCGGGTCGCTCTCGCGCAGGGTCACCCGCACCGGGCAGCCCGTTGCCAGCGCCCGGCGCGCGGTGCGGGCCAGGAGGGGCGTGCCGTCGATGGGCAGGCTCAGCTTGTCGGCGCCGCGCATGCGGGAGGAGCTTCCTGCGGCGGGGATCAGGATGTCCATGCGGTGGTCTTTCGGAACGCGGCAGGGGGTTTCACACCCCCTGCACCCCCCGTGGGATATTTGTGCAAATGTGAAAGCGCAAGGGGCGCGGGTGGAGGGGGCAGGGAGGCGGCGGATGCGTGCGCGGCGTTGGATGGGCGCGGAGGGGGTAGGGAATGGCAGCGCGCCGCCTATGGCTGTGGAAAGCAAAACGCGCCCTATTGGGGGCGCGTTTCAGGTCTTTGCGGGCTTCAGTTCCGCATGCGGCCGCCGTCGTCCCAGAGGGGGGCCAGATGCACCCGGGCGGGGCGGCGTTCGCCGAGGATTTCGACCTCCAGCTCCAGCCCGTCGACCACGCGATCGGCGGGGATGAAGCCTTGGGCGACCGATTTGCCCGTCCAGTGCGAGAAGCCGCCGGAGGTGCACCAGCCGACGACCTTGCCGTCCAGCCAGACCGGCTCCCAGGCCACGACATCGGCGTCGGTGACATCGACCACGATGGGCACCAGCTTGCGGCTCGGGCCCTTGGCTTTCTCGGCCAAGGCCGCCGCCTTGCCGATCCAGTCGGAGGTCTTGTTCCAGGCGATGAAGCGATCCAGGCCGGTCTCGGCCGGGGTGTAATCGGGCGAGAATTCGCGGCCCCAGCTGCCGAACCACTTGTCCAGCCGCAGCGACATCATCGCGCGCATCCCGAAAGGCCGCAGGCCGAGATCCTGGCCATGGGCGTTCAGCGTGTCCCACAGCTGGCGGACCGACATGTGGTCGGTGAAGATCTCGAAGCCCAGATCGGCGGTATAGCTCACGCGCTGGACGATGCAGTTCGCCATGCCGATGGTCAGGCGTTTGACATCCATGAACTTGAAGGCCTCCGCGCTGACATCGCTGCGGGTCACCCGTGACAGAAGCTCGCGCGATTTCGGCCCGGCGATGGTAAAGCCCGAGCGCGCGTCGGAGATGTTGTCGACCCGCACCCCCTCCATCGCGTTCTGTTCGAACCAGCGGGTATGCCAGCCCTGGGCGCCATAGCTTGCGGTCAGCTGGAACTCGGTCTCCGACAGGCAAGAGACGGTGAAGTCCCCGATGATCTTGCCGGAATGGGCCAGCATCGGGGTGAGGCTCAGCCGGCCCTTTTGCGGGATGCGGCCGGCCATGATGCGGTCGAGCCAGGCGCGGGCGTTCTTGCCCGTGACGGTGTATTTCCCGAAGTTCTGCAGCTCGTTGATGCCCACGCCTTCGCGGACGGCCATGACCTCTTGCCGCGTCGCCTCCCAGGCGTTCGAGCGCTTGAAGGTCGGCGTCTCATAGCGCGGCTCGCCGGGCAAAGCGTAGTAGTTCGGCACTTCCAGCCCATATTGCTGGCCCCAGACGGCGCCGAGCTTGTCGTTCACGTCATACATCGGCGTGGTGCGGAAGGGGCGGGCGGCGGGGCGTTCTTCGTTCGGATAGCCGACCGAGAAGCGCATCTGGTAGTTTTCGATGACCTTGGGGACGGTATAGCCCGGCGAGGTCCAGTTGCCGAAACGGGCGACGTCGAAACCGCGGGGGTCGCGTTCGACCTCGCCCTCGATCATCCATTGCGCCAGGGCCAGGCCCATGCCGCCGCCTTGAGAGAAGCCCGCCATGACGGCGCAGGCGCTCCAGTAGTTCTTCAGGCCGGGGGCGGGGCCGATCAGCGGGTTGCCGTCCGGCGCAAAGGTAAACGGCCCGTGGATGACGCGTTTGACGCCGGAGCGTTCCAGCACGGGGATGCGGCGATAGGCGAAGTTGACCGAGTCTTCGATCTTGTCGAACTGCTCGTTCAGAAGCTCATGGCCGAAGTTCCAGGGGGTGCCATCGACCGACCAGGGCTCGCAGGGCTTTTCGTAAAAGCCGATGCACATGCCGCGGCCTTCCTGGCGCAGATAGAACTCGCCGCCGGGGTCCATCACATGGGGGAATTCGCGGCCCGTCTTCAGGATGTCCATGATTTCGGGGATGTCGTCGGTGACCAGGTATTGGTGCGCCATCGGCAGAAGGGGCAGGTAGACGCCCGCCATGGCGCCGACTTCCCGCGCCCAGAGACCCGCGGCATTCACCAGGTGCTCGCAGTAAACCGTGCCCTTTTCGGTGACGACTTCCCAGCCCTCCGCCGTCGGGTTGGTCTCCAGCACACGGTTGTGCAGCACGATCTCGGCGCCGCCCATGCGGGCCGCCTTGGCATAGGCATGGGTGGTGCCCGAGGGGTCGAGGTGGCCATCCAGCGGGTCGTAAAGGCCGCCGATGATGCCTTTCACATCGACGAGGCCATCGGTCAGCTTGGCGATTTCCTCCGGCCCGAGGATTTCGGTGTCCAGCCCCATATAGCGGTGCTTGGCGCGTTCGGCCTTCATCTGCTCGAACCGCGCGGTGTTGTCGGCCAGCGTCACGCCGCCCACATGATGCAGCCCGCAGGACATGCCGGTGATCGCCTCCAGCTCTTTATACAGCCGGATCGTATAGCCCTGCAGCGCCGCCATATTGGTGTCGCCGTTCAGCGTGTGGAACCCGCCCGCCGCGTGCCAGGTCGAGCCGGAGGTCAGGTCCGACCTTTCGATCAGCATGACATCGGACCAGCCGAGCTTGGTCAGGTGATAAAGGACCGAGCAACCGACGACGCCGCCGCCGATCACCACCACGCGGGTATGGGTTTTCATGGGTTTTCCTCTTGGAACCGATTGGGGCCGAGTAAAACGCCCGCGGGACGGCAAAGTCACGTCAGAAGGCGACATGAAACGTCGCATCCGGGATGTTCACCGGCTCGTGCCCCGGCGATTTCGGCCCGCTGCGGCGCGGCGAAAACCGGCGGCGGGGCGCAGTCTGGTTAACCTTGCCTTTACCATCCTCAACTAAAGGTTGCGTGCAGACTTCCTTAACCAATCAGACAGCGGACGGGACAGACATGTCGGTGATGAAATACGGCGAAGGCAACAAGGGGTTCCATGGCTATGACCAGCTGGGCCATTACAAGCTGACGAGCTTTGGCGACACCGGCGCCGTGCTGGAATGGGATACGACGACGGGGGCTTTCGATCCCTCGTTGGCGGCCAAGGTGACGCTGACCTGGTCGCAGATGAGCTCTTACACGGTCGAGGACGGGCCGGATGCCGGGGTGGTCCGCTTTACCGCCGGGGTTCTGGCAGGGGTGAATTATGCCGATGCCAGCGGCAATACGCTTTTGGATGTCACGGGCCTCGGCTTGCGGCTGCCGGCTTTCATGAGCCTTTTGCAGCATGACGACAGTTTCGGGCTTTGGACGATGATGACGCGGGCGCAGGCGGCGATCATCGGCTCTTCGCGCGGGGATGTGATCGACACGACGGCGGGCAACGACAATGCGGCGGGGATGGCGGGGGACGATTTCATCCAGGACCGGGGCGGGGCGGATACCTATGCGGGCGGCGCGGGGTTCGATACGCTGAGCTACGAGGGCTGGAACTTCACCCCCTGGGCGATGCTGGACGGGATCGTCGTGGACCAGCTGCTGGGGACGGTGAAGGGGCCGGACGGGCTGAACGACACGATCTCGGGCTTCGAGGATGTGGTGGGGACGCTTCTGGGCGATGTGCTGCGCGGCAATGCCAGCGCCAACCAGTTCGAGGGCGGGGCAGGGGCCGATACGATCGACGGGCGCGGCGGGCAGGATCTGGTCTCTTACGCCCGGGATGCGGAATGGGGCGGGACGGATGGCATTCGGGTGGACCTGAACGCCAATACGATCCGCGACGGCTTCGGCTATGTCGACCGGGTGAAGAACATCGAGAAGGTGGTGGGCACCGCGACGCGCGACACGTTCCAGGATTCGGGGGCGGACAACTGGTTCGACGGCGGGGCGGGGAACGATACGTTCCGGCTGACCGGCGGCAACGACTATGTGCGCGGCGGGACGGGGGCGGATACGTTCATCTTCACCGGCGCCTTTGCCGATGACACGATCGAGGATTTCCACCGGGCCGAGGGCGACAAGGTGCGGTTTACCGATGCGACGGCCTTCAGCCAGATCACCCTGATGAACATCACGACCGACCAGGGGCCGGCCGCGCTGGCCATGTTTGGCGCCAATACGGTGACCTTCCAGCAAGGCATTGTAA
>CAMFIX010000326.1 GCA_945952425.1 uncultured Pseudorhodobacter sp.
ATCAGGTCGTGCTGTTCGACGAGGTCGAGAAGGCGCATCCGGACGTGTTCAACGTGCTCTTGCAGGTGCTGGACGATGGCGTCCTGACCGATGGCCAGGGCCGCACGGTGGACTTCAAGCAGACGCTTATCATCCTGACGTCGAACCTGGGGGCCTATAGCCTCAGCCAGCTTCCCGAGGGCGCCGATCCGACCAAGGCCCGCGCCGAGGTCATGGGGGCCGTGCGCGCCCACTTCCGGCCCGAGTTCCTGAACCGGCTGGACGAGACGATCATCTTCGACCGTCTGGGGCGCGGCGACATGGGGGCCATCGTGGACATCCAGCTGCACCGGCTGGAGGCCCGTCTGGCGGCGCGCAAGATCACGCTCGATCTGGATGCGGCGGCCCGGCAATGGCTGGCGGATGAAGGCTACGACCCGGTCTATGGCGCGCGGCCCTTGAAGCGGGTGATCCAGCGGCATCTGCAGGACCAGCTGGCCCAGATGATCCTGGGGGGCGAGATCCTCGACGGCTCGACCGTCAAGGTCTCGGCCGCGCCGGATGGGCTGGTGATCGGGGATCGCGTGATCCCCTCGGCCAAGGAGCGCCCGGCGGAGGTGCGGGTTCACTGAAGTCCGAGAACTGAGGTCTGGGCAACCGGGCAGGGCCAGAATGGCCCGAAATGGAAACGGGGGGCGAAAGCCCCCCGTTTCTTTGTCTGGTTGCCGGATCACATCGGCGGCAGGATCACCTGGTCGATGACATGGATCACGCCGTTGCTGGCCGCGATGTCGGGCGTCGAGATCGGCGCGCCGTTCACCTTGGGCCCGCCCGCCAGCGTGATCGTCACCTCGCCGCCCTGGACGGTCTTGGCCTTCATGCCTTCCTTCAGGTCGGCCGCCATGACCTTGCCCGGCAGGACGTGATAGGTGAGGATCGCCACCAGCTTGTCCTTGTTCTCGGGCTTCAGCAGATCGTCCACCGTGCCCGCGGGCAGGGCGGCAAAGGCTGCATCGGTGGGGGCGAAGACGGTGAACGGGCCGGGGCCCTTCAGCGTATCGACCAGGCCCGCGGCCTGCACGGCGGCGACCAGCGTCTTGAAATTGCCCGCGGCGATGGCGGTATCCACGATGTCCTTGTCCGCGGCCAGCACGGGGGCGGCAAAGGCGGTGAGGGTGGCCGTGGTCAGGGCGAGAAAGGTTCTGCGGATCATGGGTCACTCCAATATCTGCCGGAATTGGCACGGAGTTTACGCCGACACTCCGGGGGTGGTTCACCCCAAGCCCTTGAAATCAAAGTGAACGTTCTGTGATTGACCTCACCCGTGGCCGCGCTAGGTTATCGCGGTTGCAAGCGAGGCGCCGATGTCCCAGAACGAGACCCTGCTTTTGGCGCTTCTTGCGGTTTTTGCGCTGCCCTGGGGTCTGTGGCGGCTTTGGGGCAAGGTGACGCTGCCGCTGGTCGTGGTGCAGATCGTCGGCGGCATCCTTCTGGGCCCGGGGGTTTTCGGCGCTCTGGCGCCCGATCTGCATGGCGCGCTCTTCACGCCGCCGGTCATCGCGGCGCTGAACGCGCTGGCGCTGTGGGCGGTGACGGTCTTCGTCTTCATCGCGGGGCTGGAGCTGGACCTGTCAGAGGCGCTGGCCAACCGGCGCGAGACGGGGACGGCGGCGGGCTTTGCGCTGGGCGTGCCGCTGGCCTTCGGCACGCTGGCGGCGGTGGTTCTGCTGCAGTTCCCCGGCTGGACCGGCGCGCAGGGCAGCGCCTGGCAGACCGCGATGGGCATCGGCATGGCCTGCGCCGTGACGGCCTTGCCGATCCTGATCCTGTTCCTCGACCAGCTGGAGATCCTGCGCAAACCGCTCGGCCAACGCATCCTGCGCTATGCCAGCCTGGATGACGTGGCGATCTGGGCGGTGCTGGCGCTGATCCTGCTGGACTGGACGCGGATCGGGCGGCAGGCCGGGTTCCTGTTGATCTTCCTGACGCTCGCCCCCCTGATGCGCCGCCTGATCCCGCGGTTGAGGGTGCAAGACCGCTGGCCCGTCGCGCTGATCTGGCTGATCGGCCTGGCCTTCGTCGCCGACTGGGCGGGGCTGCACTTTATGGTGGGCGCCTTCCTCGCTGGCGCCGTGCTGGAGGGCCGCTGGTTCGACATCACCCGCGTCGACCGCCTGCGCGAGGCCTGGCTTCTCGTCATCATGCCGATCTTCTTCCTGTCGACCGGACTGCGCACCGGCTTCGAGGCTGGCGGCTGGGCCGTATTGGGCGCGGCGGCGCTGCTGCTTCTGGCTTCGGTGGGCGGCAAGCTGCTGGGGGTCTGGCTGGCGGGGCGCATCCTTGGCTGGGGGCGCGAGACCTGGGTGATCGGCTGGCTCTTGCAGACCAAGGCGCTGATCATGATCATCTTCGCCAATATCCTGCTGGACCGGCAGATCATCTCGCCCGCCGCCTTCACGGCGCTGCTCCTGATGGCGGTGGGCTCCACCCTTTTGACCATGCCCGTCGTGACCCGGCTGATTTCACGCGAGCGTGACGGAATGACATGAAACAAACGGCGGTTTCGGACGTATCCTTCTTGAACCCCAGGGAAGGAGCCGCCGATGAAACCCCTGACTTTTGCCGATGTCACCCCCGAGAGCCTGTATCTTAACCGCCGCCAGATCATGGCCGGGATGACCGCCATGACCGCCGCGGCCCTTGCGCCGCGCGCCGCCCGGGCCGAGGATCTGAAGCCGAACACCTTCGAAGAGATCACCGGCTACAACAATTACTATGAATTCGGCACCGGCAAGGAAGACCCGGCCGCCAATGCCTCGATGCTGAAGACCGACCCCTGGACGGTGAAGGTCGATGGCATGGTGGACAAGCCCGGCGATTATGCCCTGGCCGATCTGCTGAGCGGCCTGAAGGTCGAGGACCGCGTCTATCGCTTCCGCTGCGTCGAGGCCTGGTCGATGGTGATCCCCTGGCAGGGCGTGCCCCTGGCCGCGCTCTTGGACAAGATCGGCGTGCAGCCTTCCGCGAAATACGTGGCCTTCGAGACCTTGCTGCGCCCCGAGGAGATGCCCGGCCAGAAGATGGGCATCCTGGACTGGCCGTACCGCGAGGGCCTGCGGATCGACGAGGCGATGCACCCGCTGACGCTGATGGCGACCGGGCTTTACGGCAAGCCCCTGCCCAACCAGAACGGCGCGCCGATCCGGCTGGTCGTGCCGTGGAAATACGGGTTCAAGGGGGTGAAGGCGATTGTGCGGATCACCCTGACCGACCAGATGCCGCAGACGACCTGGAACATGATGGCCTCGAACGAATACGGGTTCTACGCCAATGTGAACCCCAACGTCGATCACCCGCGCTGGAGCCAGGCCTCCGAGCGGCGCATCGGCGGGGGGCTGTTCGGCGGCCGTCAGGACACGCTGATGTTCAACGGCTATGAAGACCAAGTGGCCTCGCTGTATAAGGGCATGGACCTCGCGGTGAACTACTGATGGACCGCGTGAACAAGGCGCTGCGGCGCGTGCCCCCTTGGGTGGTCTATCTTCTGGGCGTGGTGCCCTTTGTCACCGTGGTGGTGCCCGGCCTTTCGGCGATCGACCCGGTCAGGTCGATCGAATGGGGGCTGGGGCTCTGGGCGCTGCGGCTGATCCTTTTGTCGCTGACGGTGACGCCGCTGCGCTGGGTCGGCCTGAACCTGCTGCGCTTTCGCCGGCAGATCGGCCTGGTGGCTTTTGCCTATGTCGTCCTGCATTTCGCCAGCTGGCTGAGCATCGACATGGGCTTTCGCTGGGGCCAGATCGGCGCCGACCTGGTGAAGCGCTGGTATATCGTGATCGGCATGGGCGCGCTCTTGCTGCTGATCCCGCTGGCGGTCACCTCGAACGATGCGTCGATCCGGCGGCTGAGGGCGACGTGGAACCGGCTCCACCGCTTGGCCTATCCGGCCGCGATTCTGGCGATGATCCATGCCTCGATGGTGGGCAAGGTCTGGACGCTGGAGATTCTGGCCTATGTCGCGATTCTTTCCGGGCTGATGGCGGTGCGAATCTGGAAGAACGGGGTGAAACGGGTGGTTTGGGCCTGAGTTCGTGCTGCAGCTGCGAAAGAAAGTTGCGCCAGAAGGTATGACCAAATGGTTAAGATTTCGCCAACCATCGGATTTCGCTGAAAAATCGGGAAAAACGAAAAAAATGTGACGGCCGGTGTTTTTTCCTCTTGCGGGTTTTTGCACTGGGGCCTAAACACCGCCTCACCGAAACGAAGACGACGCCAGACGGTGACGGAAGCGAGACGGTAGCAGCGAAGGACGAAGCGCAAGCGACGAACCGAGGTGCGAAAAAATCTGGATGCAAGGTTGCGGGACGCGCCAAGGGATTGGCGGTCTGGTTGATTT
>CAMFIX010000327.1 GCA_945952425.1 uncultured Pseudorhodobacter sp.
GCCCACACCCGCGCCGCGCGCTATCCCGAGAATGCGCCCTATATCCTGCGCAACGCCCCCTCCGCCACCGCGGGATTGCGGGCGCTCGACACCGACCTCTCAACCCTTTGGAATAGCTGATGAAAACCGACGAGACCATGGTGAATGCCTTCGTTCCCGGCCGGGCCAAGCTGTCGCCCGAGGCCGAGGCCATGGTCGCCCGTCGCACCCGCCTTCTCGGCCCCGCCTACCGGCTTTTTTACGAGACGCCGGTGCATTTCACGCGGGCCGAAGGCTGCTATCTCTTTGATGCAGAAGGGAAAGCCTATCTCGACTGCTACAACAACGTGGCCTCGCTCGGCCATGCCCATCCCCATGTCCTCGCCGCAACCGCCGCGCAGGCCGCGACTTATGCCAGCCACACCCGCTATCTGAACGACGTCGTTCTTGACTGCGCCGAAAAGCTGCTCAGCCATTTCCCGCCCGAGCTCTCGCAGGCCATGTTCACCTGCACCGGGTCCGAGGCCAATGACCTGGCGCTGCGCATCGCCTTTGCCGCGACCGGCGGCAGCGGGATCGTCGTGACAGAAAATGCTTACCACGGCGTGACTTACCTCGCGGCGGGTCTCTCGCCCAGCCTTGGGGCCGGGGTCGATCTGGGCGCCCATGTCCGCACCGTGCCCGCGCCCCGCGACACCGCCAGCTTTGCTGCAGATGTCGCGGCCGCCTTCGCCGACCTGTCGCGCCACGGGATCAGGCCCGCCGCGCTGATCGTCGACACGATTTTCTCCTCCGACGGCGTGATTCCCGGCGCTTTCCTTGCGCCCGCCGTCAAAGCCGCCCATGCCGCCGGTGCGCTTTTCATCGCCGACGAGGTGCAGCCCGGTTTCGGCCGCACCGGGGCCCAGTGGTGGGGCTTCCAGGCCCATGGCATCACCCCCGACATCGTCACGATGGGCAAGCCGATGGGCAATGGCTACCCGGTTGCGGGCCTGGTCGCGCGGCCCGAGGTGCTCTTGCCCTTCGGGACGAAAGCCAGGTATTTCAATACCTTCGGCGGCAACGCTACGGCCTGCGCCACCGCGATTGCGGTGATGGAGGTGATCGAGACCGAGGGGCTGCTCGCCCATGCCACAAGGATCGGCGCCGAGCTCGCCGCCGGTCTGCGCGCGCTTGCGCTAACCCATGAGGCGCTGGGAGAGCTGCGCCAGGCCGGGCTTTTCCTCGGCCAGGACGTGGTGGAAAACGGCCAGCCCTCGGCGCAAAAGGCCGCCCGTCTGGTCAACCTCTTGCGCGAGGCTCGCGTGCTGATTTCGGCCACCGGCCCCAAGGGTCATGTCCTGAAAATCCGCCCGCCGCTGGTGCTGACCAGCGCGCAGGCCGACCAGTTCCTGACGGCGACAGAGACGGCGCTGAAGGCGCTTTAGGCCTCGGCCGCTGCGCGCAAAGCCTTGATGTTGCTGCCGTAAACCTGCGGCGCCGCCACCGAGCCACCCTTGAACACGGTCGAGCCCGCGACGAGCACATCCGCCCCCGCCGCAACCAGCGCGCCCGCATTCTCGTTCGTCACCCCGCCGTCGATCTCGATATGCACCGGCCGGTCGCCGATCATCGCCCGCAGAGCCCGCACCTTGGCAAAGCTGCTCTCGATCAGTTTTTGCCCGCCGAATCCGGGGTTTACGGTCATCACATTGACGACGTCGACCATATCCAGCAAGCAAGCCACCGCCTCGATCCCGGTCCCCGGATTGATCGCCAGCCCCGCCTTGCAACCCAGGCCGCGGATCGCCTGCAGCGTCCTATGGATATGCGGCCCGGCCTCCAGATGCGCCGAGATCACATCGGCACCCGCCTTGGCATAGGCCTCAAGGTATTGATCCACTGGGGAAATCATCAGATGCACATCCATAACCCCGCGGATATGGGTTCGCAAAGCCGCGCACATCGCCGGGCCGAAGGTCAGGTTCGGCACGAAATGGCCGTCCATCACATCCACATGCACCCAGTCGGCGCCCTGATCCTCGATCGCGCGGCACTCCGCACCGAAATTCGCGAAATCCGCCGAGAGAATCGACGGCGCGATCTTGACCTTCCTTGAGAATTCCATGGCAGCCTCCCT
Source organism: uncultured Pseudorhodobacter sp. (assembly GCA_945952425.1). Taxonomy (GTDB): domain Bacteria; phylum Pseudomonadota; class Alphaproteobacteria; order Rhodobacterales; family Rhodobacteraceae; genus Stagnihabitans. The sequence goes on from CAMFIX010000327.1 coordinate 2,099, forward strand.
TTTGGCCCCAGTGCCGCCGAAGGGCCCCCCAAGTCAACCCCTTCCCCTCGCCGACAGAATATGATCAAAAAGCGGAAAGGAGGGGCTCATGCAGATTTTCCTCAACGGTTTCGGCCGCATCGGACGGTCGATCCTGCGCGCCTGGGCAGAGCGACCGGACGCCTGGCCGGGCCTGACCATCGCGGGCATCAACGACATTGCGGCGCCAGAGATGGCGGCCTATCTCTTTGAATACGATAGCGTTTTCGGCCCGTGGCGCGGCAGCGTCGCGCTGGAGGGCAGCGCGCTCGTCGTCAACGGCCACCGCATGCCGCTGCACCGCACGGCCGATATCTCGACCCTGGATCTCTCCGCCATCGACCTCGTGATGGAATGCACCGGCCGCGCCGACAGTGCCGAGGTCGCAACCCGCGGCCTCGCCGCCGGGGCCCGGCGCGTGCTGATCTCGGGGCCCTCCAAGGCCGCCGAGCTGACCGTCGTCCTTGGCGCCAACGAGAACCGGATCGGCGCGCAACGCCTGATCTCCAACGCCTCCTGCACGACCAACGCCTTGGCGCCCTTGGCAAAATTGATCCACCAGCGTTGGGGGATCGTCACGGGCAGCATGACGACGATCCACTGCTACACCGGCAGCCAGCCCACGACCGACGCCCCCGCCGCCGACTACGCCCGCTCCCGCGCCGCCGCGCTGTCGATGGTGCCGACGACGACTTCGGCCCAAAGGCTGCTGGATACGGTCCTGCCAGAGATCGCAGGCCGCATCGAAGGCTCCGCCGTCCGCGTGCCGACGGCCTCGGTCTCCGCCGTCGATCTGGCGCTGATGCTGGAGCGACCGACGACCGTCGCCGAAGTGAACGCCACCTTTGCCGAGGCCCGGGGCGTGATCGGCGCGACCGACCGGCCGCTGGTCTCCTCCGACCTGCGCGCGCGGCCCGAGAGCATCGTCATGGCCCTGCCCGAGACCCGCCTGACCAAGGGCGGCATGCTGCGCGTCTTTGGCTGGTATGACAACGAATGGGGCTTTTCGAACCGGATGCTGGACGTAGCCACCCGGCTCTAAACCCTTTCATCTGTTCGAAAATATCCACGGGGATTTTCAAGGGGCCCGTGGGCCCCTTGAAGCGGGGGTGCGGGGGCGGCAGCCCCCGCTTCCCTCTGGCCATTCCCGCGTTTTTCCGCTACGCCGCGCGCATCCCCAGCCCCAAGGAGCCCGCGCATGAAAGCCGCCGTCGTCACCTTCCCCGGTTCCAACTGCGACCGCGACCTCGCCGTCGCCTTCGAGAAATCCGGCTTCCAGGTGACCCGCGTCTGGCACAAGGACACGGCGCTGCCGCAGGGCACCGATGTCGTGGGCCTGCCGGGCGGCTTTTCCTTCGGCGATTACCTGCGCTGCGGCGCCATCGCGGCGCAATCGCCCATCGCCTTGGCCGTCAAGGCCCATGCCGAGCGGGGCGGCTTCGTCATGGGCATCTGCAACGGCTTCCAGGTGCTGACCGAGATGCGGCTTCTGCCCGGTGCACTGATGCGCAACGCCGGGCTGAAATTCCTCTGCAAGACCGTGACGCTGCAGGTCGCCACCACCGACAGCCCCTTCACAAACACGCTGCAGAAGGGCGCGAGCCTGGACATTCCGATCGCCCATCACGACGGCAATTACACGATCGACGCCGAGGGCCTGCGCGCTCTTCAGGACCAGGACCGCGTGGCCTTCACCTATGCGCAAAACCCCAATGGCGCCACGGCCGATATCGCGGGCGTCCTGTCGGCCAACCGCCGCGTCTTGGGCATGATGCCCCACCCTGAGCGCGCCATCGAGGCCGGGCAGGGCAGCACGGACGGGCAGGGGCTCTTCGCGGGCCTGATCGGGGCGATGGCCGCGGCCTGACGCCGCGCGCCCCGATGGGCGAGATCGCGCCAGCCGGGCCGCCCCCCGGCCCCCCTTGCCTTGAGGCCCCCGGCCCTTGGGTCTAGGCTTGCCCGCATGACCAAATCCGCAAGACCCAGACCCGCCGGCCCGAAATCCGAAGGCAACCCGCTGCGGCGGACTGCCGGAAAGCTGGTCGTGGCGGTCTTGGTCGTGCTGGCCATCAGCACGGTGCTTTACACCAACCGCTGGCTGACCGAGCGCTTCACCGAAACCACCCGCAACCGGGCCGAGCTGCGCCTGGCGCTCTATTCCGGCAACGTGGTTTCGGAGTTGCAGCGCACCTCGGTCGTGCCCCTGCTTCTGGCCCGCGACCCCGCGATCTCCGAGGCGCTGGCCAAGGGCAACTT